>JANXUW010000520.1 GCA_025351985.1 Pseudolysobacter sp. | reverse complement strand
GCCGATTGCAGACGATCGAGCGGCACGTGCTGGGCATCGTGCGCGATGACGACTTGCCGGGATCCGAAGCACCGGGCGCGTGGCTCGCGTTTTTGCGCGGACAGAGCAGCGTCAATCTCGGGCGCGTGCTGGAACACAATCGGCAGGATGTGCTCAACGTTGGCCGGCTTTTGAACCACCTGTGCGATTCGTGTGGCATGGCCGATCAATAGCCCCCCAACTTTCGCTTGCGTGCGCCGATTATGACGCCGAACATCTTGCCGCCAGGCTTGACCAACGCCAGATCGAACGCAAGGTTGCATTCACCGCGACATATTCGCGTCATTCGAACTATATTATCCTCCCGCCAACAAAACGGAGAAACACAATTATGGCAACTGCCAAGAAAGCGGCCGCCAAGCCACCTGCACAGAAGCCCATTACGGAGGCACTGACCAAGAGCGCATTGATCACGCACTTGGCCATGAACAGTGGCGTCGACGCCAAAGGTGTCCGCGCGGTACTGGCGTCACTGGAACAGACGATTTCCAATTCGGTGCATAAGAAGGGGGTCGGGCATTTCACCCTTCCTGGCATCTTGAAGATCACCGCGACCAAAGTACCCGCGAAGCCAAAGCGCAAAGGCCTGGACCCGTTCACCAAGATCGAGCGCGTTTTCGCTGCAAAGCCAGCGACCGTTCGTGTCAAAGTGCGTCCGCTCAAGCGTCTGAAAGACGCCGCGATTTAGCGCCGCAGCACCGAGCGCCAGCCTGTGGCGCTCGGTTTCCCGACTACCGCCGATATTGTCACTGCCTGCTACGCAGCAATCCGATGCTCGTAGTACGGACGATCACGATCCGCGAGAATGGCATATTGTGCGGCGAGATTTTCAGGATCGGGTTTCAACCACGCATCAATATTTTCGGGTTTGATGGGAATAATGAAACGGTCGTGACCTGCGGCGGCGACCTCGGACGGCGGATCATCGGTGATGGCCGCAAATGACATTAACGACGGCTGGCCCGACGCTTCCCATTTCGACCACAAGCACGCAACGAGCATGTCTTGTGCTGGCTCCGGTCGAAATTCCAGGATGACGTTTTTCTCCTGCTCACCGGCAGCAAGTTCCCGGTGCTCCATCGAGTGCTGGCTCACGTTTTCAAAAAAGGCGCTCACAATCGCCACGCCATGCGAGTAGCCGAATAAATCCTTCCAAAATCCGCCGAGGCTATCTCGTCGCGCATTGTAAGTACCCTGAAATCGCACATCGTAAGACGCCGGCTTGCCAGCGGGCCGGCACTGATAGGGGTTGTCTAGGATTTCACGCAATTTGTGACGGTCTAGCGAAAAAAAACCAACCATATCAATGGTTATAAGAGACATCCGAAAAACATCTTTCAGGTTTTCATGCAATTCCAGACGGTCTGGTAGCGATTTTGCAATCGCCAATTGATCGGCTCGGCGTCGTAAATGCCGCCAATACCGCTGGTCGTGAAACGCATAAATTACGCTTTCCAGCGTGGCCGAGAAGCGCATTCTGTTCGACAAAAAAAGCCAGCATTGCTTCCACCTTGAGTCCGGCACCATCGGGAGGCACGCCGAACAAGGGTGCCTTCAGGCTCGCGCCCGGAACATCCATGAAAGGTGCAACTTCGTAGCATGCGCACGCCGTGCTGAACAAGACATCTTGCCAGCGTGCGTCATCGCTGTGATGAACCGGCGTCTCGGGGTGATCTTGTTTTTCGTGCAATTTGTGGCGACCTGTAATCGCCGATTGACAAAGATGTGTACTTAAGGATGCTTTGCCCACTACCCGGCACCGACGCGTATGTAGAACGGCTCTATGCCGAGAGAATGAATCCACACCGGCAGTTCGCCTGCCGCATCGAATGGGATCAGATCTACAGCAACATCAAGACCCTCCCACTTTGGCTGCAGCTTGGTTGATATCGCTCGTCCCGCGCGTTCGGTGCTCACTGGAGCGACACCGAAGGCGACGACCAGCGTGATGTTTTTCAAGTTGTCTGGCGGCACCATTTCAACGAGGTAGCCCACTTCGACATACGGCAATTGCCCGAATAGATCCTCCAACCAGACTCGCAGCCAGGCTGGGGCTTTCGTGGGCAATCGAAATCCCATCGTTTTCGGCTCAGGGAGCGTTTCCACATTGATGTGCGCCATGGTTCCAGATTCCAGCAGCGCTTGAATTTCTTCCGAATACAACGTCACCTGGTCCTCGTTGGGATTGAGCATCACCGTTGCCCCCAGAGTCAGTTCGAAAAAGTCCCGTCCCGTCATGGCGAGGACTTTGTACATACCTTGCGCGGCCGCGTGGGCCTGCGACGCATCGCTGAAGCACGGCAAGAGCAACACTTGGGTGTCTGGGTGGGCAAACTGGATGAATCGCATGCGTCCCGAGTCGTCCGACAACGGCGCGTGTGCGTACACCGCGGCATCAAGCAACGCGCGAAAGAACGGCACTTCTTCACGCTGTTCTCGCGCACGCCGCCGCAGTTGCTCCAGTTCGTAGAGCGAGACCTTGGGCGACGGCATCGACGAGCCGGTCAATGGCGAATCCACGTACACACGAGGTCCG
>JANXUW010000510.1 GCA_025351985.1 Pseudolysobacter sp. | reverse complement strand
ACCCGCCAAGCGCCAGCAAAAAAAGCACGCTGCCGGCAATTTTCAGGAACAGATCGGTGCGCGTTTTTTGTCCGGGGAAACGCAGCTCGTCGGGCGAGCCATACACCCAACGCATGCGAATCGCCTGCGTCTGCATATGCGTGGATTCACCCGCAATGAGGGATCCCCATACCTGTGTGCCGGGATCCAGCGGAAAGGTGTAGATGCCTCGCGTCAGCCACAGGTGTTTGGCCACGCCGTCCACGCGCAAGGCATCTTCGCCCATGAATTCGGTACGGATCGCCATCACCGATTTGTTCAGCGGAATCTTGCACGCGGGGCTGCATTCGAGATTGATGTCGACGCTACTCTCGCCGCGCTCGTCGCTCGATCGGGTCGCGGCATAGTCGATGATCAGCGTTGGCGCGCCCTTGCCGGCGGCGACAAAAAATTCGTCGATCTCCAGCCGCTGATTCAATTGCTTGCCGGTGGCCGTGCGGTCCTGGAATACCGTCAGCGGCTGATCCGGGTTTTTGCTGTTCAGTGGCACCGGCAAGTCGTCAACGGCAAATGCCGTGCTTGTCGTCAGCAACAACAGCGCGGCGGCACGAAACGCGTTCGTGCGAATGCGCGAATTTCCATCCATGCGAATCACTCCACCACCTTCCAGCCATCAGGGCCGTCGAACATCGTCACACTCTGATCGACATCTTTCGCCACTTCGTCCAGCGGCGGCGTGGTAATCGACAGGGTGACCTCGCAGCGCCACATGTGATCGCTGCCGGCCTCGGCACACGAGCGTTTGCTCACATCATGAAGCACGATGCGAAATTTCAAACGCGTGAACGAACCGGCGTTGCCAGTATCCAGAACCAGACCACCCGCGCCGTTTTGGCGCTCGATATCCGCATTCAGCGCGCTGCGCAGATCACGCGCACTCGGCTCACCGCCACGGATATGACACGCCGGCAACAACCCCAGCAGGGCGCAGGCGAAGGTGCCCGCGATGACTCGACCAAGCATCCTGATAAGTTCCCCATTGTCCCAGGGAAAAGCCTATCACGAAGACGCTGCATTGGAGCTGTTTCAGGCGCTGGCGATGGTTTGATCGACCACTTTCTGCGCTTCCTGCAGAATTTGTGCGAGATGTTCATCGCTGCGAAAACTCTCGCCGTAGATCTTGTAGATATTTTCCGTACCGGACGGGCGCGCGGCAAACCAGCCGGCTTCGGATATCACCTTGATGCCGCCGATGCCGGCATCGTTGCCGGGTGCGCGACTAAGCACCTGCGTGACTTTGGCGCCGGCGAGTTCCGCAATTTGCAGGTGTTCTGGAGAAAGTTTTGCCAGCATTTGTTTCTGCGCTGGTGTAGCGGCGGCATCAACGCGATTGGCGAAGGTTGGCCCGAGCGAGTTTTCCAGTATCCGATAATTTTCGCCGGGATCGCGTCCCGTACGCGCGAGGATTTCCGCCGACAGCAGCGCCGGGACGATGCCATCCTTGTCGGTACTCCAGGCGCCGCCATCCTTGCGCAAGAACGACGCCCCAGCGCTCTCTTCGCCGCCGAAACCGAGCGAGCCATCGAGCAATCCGCCGACAAACCATTTGAAGCCGACCGGCACTTCGTACACCTTGCGCCCGAGTTTTTTCGCGACGCGATCAATCATCGTGCTGCTGACGACAGTTTTGCCGATAGCTGCTGTTTGGTTCCATTGCGTTCGCTGCGAATACAGATAATCGATCATCACCGCGAGATAGTGATTCGGCGGCAGCAACCCGACGCTATTGCTGACGATGCCGTGGCGATCGTGATCGGTGTCGCAGGCGAACGCGATATCGAATTTGCCACGCATGTCGAGCAGGCGCTGCATCGCGTAAGGCGACGATGGATCCATGCGGATCTTGCCGTCCCAATCGACGCTCATGAAACGAAATGTCGCATCGACGACATCGCTGACCACGCTGAGATCGAGCCGATAATGTTCGGCGATGCGCGGCCAATAATGCACACCCGCGCCGCCAAGCGGATCGACGCCCATGCGGATTTTTGCGCCGCGAATCGTTTCCATGTCGATGATATTGCCGAGGTCGCCGACATAGGCATGCAGGAAATCGTGCATATGCGTGGTCGCGGCGCGGCGCGCGGCTTCTGCGGGCATGCGGCGCACACCATCGAGTGCTTTTTCGATCAGCGTGTTGGCGTAATCCTGGATCCAGCCGGTGACATCGGTATCGGCTGGGCCTCCGTTCGGCGGGTTGTATTTGAAGCCGCCGTCGCTCGGTGGATTGTGCGATGGTGTGACCACGATACCATCGGCAAAACCGCTTGACCGGCCACGGTTGTACGTGAGGATCGCGTGCGAGATCACCGGCGTCGGCGTGAACTCATGATCCGCCGCAATCATCGTCTCGACGCCATTCGCGGCGAGCACTTCGAGTGCGCTGTTCAATGCCGGTTGCGACAACGCATGCGTATCGATGCCGATGAACAACGGGCCATCGATATTTTTCTGGCGACGATACGCGCAGATCGCCTGGGTGATCGCAAGAATATGCCACTCGTTGAAACTGCGCTCGAACGAACTGCCGCGATGGCCCGACGTGCCGAACGCGACGCGTTGCGATGCCACGCCCGGATCGGGCTGCAACTCGAAATACGCCGTGAGCAGTTTGTCGATATCGACCAGCAGGTTGTCGGGTGCCGGTTTGCCGGCGAGCGGGCTGATGTTCATGCGTCGTGTTTTTTCCTGAGCGAGCGATAACGTTTGATCAAGGTATTGGTCGAGCTGTCGTGCGCCAGCGCGGGTTCCGTCGTACTTTCCAGTTCCGGAATCACACGTTGCGCGAGCGCCTTGCCGAGTTCGACGCCCCATTGGTCGAACGCGTCGATATTCCAGATCGCGCTCTGCGTGAATACGCTGTGCTCGTACAGCGCGACCAGCGCGCCGAGCGTGTGTGGTGTGAGGCGTTCGGCAAGAATCGTATTGCTCGGTCGATTACCTTCGAACGTGCGGTGCGGCACCAGCCAGTCGGGCGTGCCTTCGGCTTTGACCTCGCTCGCGGTCTTGCCGAAAGCCAGCGCTTCGCTTTGCGCGAACAGATTGGACATTAGCAGGTCATGATGTTGACCGACTGGATTCAGCGTCTGCGCAAAGCCGATGAAATCGCACGGGATCAAACGTGTGCCCTGATGGATCAGCTGATAAAACGAGTGCTGGCCATTGGTGCCGGGCTCGCCCCAGAAGATCGGGCTGGTCGGATAATCAACCGCGGTACCATCCAGTGTGACGTGTTTGCCGTTGCTCTCCATCACGAGTTGTTGCAGATAGGCGGGGAAACGTTTCAGGTATTGTTCGTACGGCAACACCGCCACGGTTTGCGCATCGAAGAAATTGCTGTACCACAGTGTCAGCAAACCCATCAGCACGGGCAGATTCTGCGCGAACGGCGCGTTGCGAAAGTGCTCGTCCATCGCATGGAATCCGTCGAGCATCGCGCGGAAATTTTCCGTGCCGATCGCGAGCATGGTCGACAGGCCGACGGCGGAATCCATCGAATAACGTCCGCCGACCCAATCCCAGAAGCCGAACATGTTGGCCGTGTCGATGCCGAATTTCGCGACTTCGTCGGCGTTGGTCGATACCGCGACAAAATGTTTCGCGACTGCTTTTTCATCACCGAGTTTTTCGAGCGCCCAAGCGCGCGCCGTGCGGGCGTTGGTCAGGGTTTCGAGCGTGGTGAACGTTTTCGAGCAGACGATGAACAAGGTTTCGGCCGGATCGAGATCGTGCGTGGCCTCGAAAAAATCGGTGCCGTCGACGTTCGATACGAATCGGCATTGCAGGTCGCGCTGGCTATAGTGGCGCAGTGCTTCGTAAGCCATGACCGGCCCGAGATCGGAGCCGCCGATGCCGATGTTGATGATCGTGCGGATGCGCTTGCCGGTGTGTCCGCGCCATTCGCCGCTGCGCACGCGCTCGGCAAAAACCGACATGCGATCGAGCACCGCATGCACCTCGGGCACGACATCCACGCCGTCGAGTTCGATGCGTGTGTCACGCGGCGCGCGCAACGCGATATGCAATACCGCGCGTTTTTCGGTGACATTGATTTTGGCGCCATCGAACATCGCCTGCATGCGTTGACGCAGACCGCAATCCTCGGCCAGCGCGAGCAGCAGGCGCAGCGTTTCATCGTCGATCCGATTCTTCGAATAGTCGAGGTACAAGCCGACGGCTTCCGCGACAAAACGCTCGCCGCGTTTTGTATCGCTGGCGAACAGTTCGCGCAGATGCCGATCCTTGATGATTTCGTGGTGCGCCGCGAGCGCCTTCCAGCTTTCGCGCTGAGTGAGTGGTTGCGACGTATTGCCGATATTCGAAACGCTCATTGTCAGTGTTGCTCCGCCTGCGTGCCGGTGAGCTTGCTCTGGCCTTTTTCGACGATGCATTGCATCAGCGCGTGCCACGATTTGTTGAACGACTCGGCACCTTCACGCTGCAATTGTGCGGCGAGCGCCTGGTCGTCGATGCCGGCGGTACGAAAGGCGGAAAGCACTTTTTCGGCGTCGCCGCCATCGGCCGGTAACGTGCCCGAAACCTTGCCGTGGTCGGCAAACGCGAGCAGGGTTTTTTCCGGAATCGTATTGATCGTGTCGGCAGCGGCGAGCGCTTCGACATACAAGGTATCCGGCGCGTTCGGATCCTTGGTGCCGGTGCTCGCCCACAACAGGCGTTGCGGTCGCGCGCCGGCGGCGGCGAGCTTGCTCCATCGCGGCGAATCGTAAAGTTCGCAATACGCTTTGTAAGTGCGTTGCGCCACCGCGATGCCGAGTCGATTGCGCAATTCTGCCGGAACCTTGTCGCTGATGGCGTGATCCCAGCGACTGACAAACAGTGACGCGACCGAGTTGATATGCGGATCGAGTCCGGCGTCGATGCGCCGCTCGATACCGCGCAGATAGGCTTCCGCCGCGGCGAGAAAGTGTTCGCACGAGAACAGCAGCGTGACGTTGACCGGCACACCGGCAAAAATGGTTTCCTCGATCGCCTGCACACCGGCGACGGTGCCTGGAATCTTGATCAGCAAGTTCGGGCAGTTCGCCTGCGAATGCAGTTTTTGCGCGGCGTGAATCGTGCCATCGGCATCGTCGGCGAGCAGCGGCGAGACTTCCAGCGAAACGACACCATCGACACCGCCGGTGGCATCGTAATCGGGCCGAAACAATTCCGCCGCCTTGGTCAGATCGTCGATGGCCAGCTCGAAGAAAATATCCTCGGTGGATTTTCCGACGGCCGATTTTTTGCGGATATCGTCATCGTAGAATGCCGTGGTTCGAATCGCCTGATCGAAGATCGTCGGGTTCGACGTGAGACCGGTGACCACGAGTTCGTTGATGTAGTGTGCGAGCGTGCCGTCGGTGAGCAGGCCGCGCGTGATGTTGTCCAGCCACAGGCTTTGGCCGAGATTGTGCAGTTCTTGCGTCGCTTTCATTCTGTCCTCGCTGATGGCGGTACGTGTCACGGTAACGGCGGCGACACGCGGGAATCGGAGTCGATTGGCTCGCTCCTCTGACTGTAACCGATCGTCATGTCATGAGAAATCGTCTTTCATGCAGGCAATATGCCACACAGCAATCAACCTGCATGATAGAACAGCAGATTGTTCATTTGATGCATGCGTGGTGAGGGCCTGCGGCGATCGCGGGCAGGAAATATATCGAATGGAGGACGAGTAATACGACGTTTTCGCTTGAAAACCTGGTGTGAACCAGAGCGGTCAGAGGCAAACCCGCGTCTGCGCGATTTAAACCGCAGAATCGGTTTCGCCGGAAATCCGCAGGCGGCTTATCCATTGATCTTCGACCCAGCGCTGCAGCAAGGTTGCAGCACGCATCGCGACAGCCTCGACATCGTGCCATTCGCACAGTAGCTCGCAGATTTCGGCGAAGCTCGATCCGTTTGCGGCTGCGCTCAATGCCGCGGCTTCGTCCTGTTCGAGCAGGCGATGGCGGACATTGCGATCCTTGCGCCAGCCGATCCATTGCTGTGGCGTATCGAATTTTTGCAGCGCGGGTGGTTTTTCTTCGCGGTCGATGGCACGACGGATGTCGTTGACGTTCCACTGCAGCGGCAAGCGTTGCAACGAGCTATGCAGTTGAAATTGCATTTCCGGCCACAGCTCGCCGGCAATCGAGGCCATCTGTTCGGCATCGACCAGCGGATCGTCTGCGGTGTCGAACGCGAGTGTCAAACACCATTCGATGCCGGCCATCTCGGTGAGTCCCGGCCGTTGCGACCATGCCGAATTTTTCACGAATTCGGCAAACTGGTCGCCATACCAACGCACGTTGTAATGCGCCGACGGTGTGGCTTCGATATAAGCGAGGCAGAGTTGTTCGAATTTTTCGTCGCCTGCGAGCAAGCGTAAGCCGGGCAGATCGTTGCCGAGCACTTCGAGCAGGCGCAGGCGATACGCTTGTGAATAAACATCGAGGCGTTGCTCGGCGTTCGCCGCCGCACTGCCAATCACCTGCACAGACATTGTCGCGATATCGCCGCCCAGCACATAACGGCTGAAATCGCGCTGCAGGCCGAGCAGGGTATTGTTCATGCGGCCGCTTTGAGGATGGGTTCGGCGATTTCGCGCGCGTGCTGCAATTCGGCGAGCAGCTCGGTCAACGGCGGAATCTTGTCGTCGCGTTCGATCATTGTCGATACCGGACCGAATCGGCGCACGGCATGGCGGTATAAATCCCACACGCCATCGATCACTGGCGCATCGTGGGTATCGATAATCAGCGCGCCCTGATTATCATGGCCCGCCAGATGAAATTGCTGCACCCGATCCACCGGTATGCCGGCGAGATATTCGAGCGGATCAAAATCGTGATTGTGGCTGCTGACATAGATGTTGTTGATATCCAGCAGGATCAGGCAATCGGCGCGTTCCGCGATGGCGCTGAGAAATTCCCACTCGTGCATTTGCGCACTGGCGAATGACACGTAGCTCGATACGTTTTCGAGCAGGATGCGGCGCCCGAGAAAATCCTGCACCTCGCGCACGCGCTCGACCACCTGACTGATCGCCTCTTCGGTGTACGGCAAGGGCATGAGGTCGTGCAGATTTTTTCCGTCCACGCCGGTCCAGCACAGGTGATCGGAAATCCACGCGGGCTGAACCCGATCCGCGAGTTCTTTGAGGCGTTTGAGATAGTCGCGATTGAGCGGATCGCCACTGCCAATGGACAATGAAACACCGTGCATCACCAGCGGATAACGCTCGCGAAACCGTTCGAGAAAGTGCAGCGGACGTCCGCCCGGAATCATGTAGTTTTCCGACAGAATTTCGAGCCAGTCGACCTTGCTTTCGCCCTCGAGCAAGTCCTGATAATGATCGACGCGCAGGCCGAGTCCAAAACCGAGTGGCGGATAACGATGCGAGGCGGCGAGTGAAGTAGTCAACGCAGTATTCCAAAAAAGAACGGCCCGATCAGCGTATCCGATCGGGCCGTGGATTGGATCGATTGCGGATTAGCTTTTCTTGGCAGCGGCTTCAGCAGCGGTGCAAGTGGCAGCGTCTTTCTGCTCGGTCATGCCCTGGCCCTTGCAGGCGTTCTGGCCCTTGCAGGAATTTGCAGAATTCTTGCAGGCGCTCTGACCTTTGCACGAGGTCGAGTGTTCGCATTTCACTTTTGCATCGTCAGCGGCAAAAGCCTTGTTGACGCTTGCAACGCTGAACAAACCAGCGACGACGGTGGCGAGAGCAATACCGGTAATTTTCGAGTTCATGTGATTATCCTCATGTGGGTAAGAACAGCAATTTACGGCCTCGGATCATTCAGATGTTGCGGCGGAAAACAATCCGATGCCGGTCAAGCGAACATAGAGAACGGTGGTTCCAGAAAAATCTTTCACGCCTCCATGCAACGCATTTCATTTTTTGCGCCGAACCGAAAGAATCCGGCGACAACTTGCATAATGGGTTCGAATTTATTGTGCAGTGCGGAATAAAACGAATAAGTCTTTGTGTTGTCAACGCGATGCGGGAAGCTGGGCGAGGAACTGAAAATATATTCCGCGGATTTGTGTAAGCCAATCGATTGATCTTAGGTCTAGCGTATCTCTCACATTGTTAAAGGAAGGTGTCTTGTGCGTGATTTGATCTCCTCTGGTTCCGAGAAATTGCTGGGTCTCGCGCATTCGCTGGACTGGCTCGGCCCGCTGGTCGTGCGTCTGTTCTTTGGCTATTTCTGGCTCGAAACCGGCTGGGCGAAGTTGCATAATCTTGATGGGTTCACCGCACGTTTTGTCGGTTGGGAAATTCCGTTTCCGGCGTTCAGCGCCGCATCGTCGGCGTGGCTGGAATTCATCGGCGGCGCCTTGATCATGCTTGGGTTGTTCACGCGCCTGACCGCGATCCCGATGATCGTCAACATGATCGTCGCGATTGCGCTGGTCGTGATCAAGAACGTGCATGGCTTCGATGATCTGATCGAACTCGATGAATTTGTCTATATCCTGATTTTCTTCTGGCTGCTGATGGCCGGTCCGGGCAAAGTCAGCCTGGATACGCTGATCAATCGCTGGCTGGGTATCCGCTCGGTTTGAAGCCGGCGAATAACGACCGGTAATATGCCTCGACCGCCATATTCTGGCGGCGGGGTTAATTTGACCGCAATGATTACCTTACAATTGCATGCGGCTTTGTATACGCTGCAAAGCACAGGCGGACGTAAGGGGAACGGATGTCGATCAGTGACGCGCAAGCGGTCGTGGCAGTGGATGTCGAGCCAGATTTTGTGGCCCGCATCGCGGCTGGTGATCGCCATGCCGAACTTGAATTCGTGCAACGCTATGCACACGGCATAAGCGTGCTGCTGCGTCGACATTGTCGCCCCGGTGATCCGATTGTCGAAGATCTCGCGCAAGACGTATTGATGTGCGTGCTGCAACGTTTGCGTTCCGGCGGCGTCCGCGATTCGAGCGCGCTGCCCGCGTATATCCAGTCCACGGTTGTTTACACCGCCACCGCCGAATACCGCCGCCGCCGCGCCGCCGAGCCATTAAGCGCGTTCGAGAATATGCCGAGCGCCGACAATCCGTTCGAGCGGATCAGTACCAGCCAGCGTTCGAACATCCTGAAGACATTGCTTGCTGAAATGCCGGTCGAACGCGATCGAGAAATTCTCGCGCGTTTTTATCTGGCCGAAGACGCCAAAGAAGACGTGTGTCGCGAACTCGGCATTGCTGACGAGCATTTCCACCGCGTGATCTTCCGTGCACGGGAACGATTCCGACTTTTGTTCGACCATTCCGGGTTTGCCGAGGTGTGAAGTGAGACAAGTGGCCTACTGGGGACTCCTTCATGGGTGTACGGCAAAAGAAACAATCTAAAAGGAGTTTGAAGTGATGCCGATTGCTACATCTGTGCGGATCGTCGCCTGGATGGAAAGCGCATGGCTGGTTCGTTACCTCGACCGCCAACTTTCCGACGACGAATTGGCGGCGTTCGAGGCCTATGTCCTGGACAAGCCCGAACTGCTGGCGCTGATCGAGGCGGATACGAATCTGCGTGATGCGTTGAGTGAGGCTCAGTTGAACACGCCGGGCGGCCTGTTGGATCAACAGGCTGCGAGTGAATTTCGGGAAAGTGTGAGCAAGG
>JANXUW010000484.1 GCA_025351985.1 Pseudolysobacter sp. | reverse complement strand
CAACAAGCTGCGCAATCTCGCCTGGCAGGAACAGCGCTCCAGCGAAATCACGCAGGCCAAGCTCGCCAGCGCCGATGGCACGCGGCAGTTGCAGCGTTTGTCGTTGCAGAGCCATACCGAGTCCGGGCTGGTGTATGCGCTGTTACGCGACGCCAATGTACCGCTGGAGGCGCCGCTCGAAACGCCACTGGAAACCGCGCCCGCAGCGGACGCTGCGGAGAAGAATTAGCTTACCGATGCAATGAACACCACCGCGCGGGGCTTCCAGAGCACGCCCCGCGCGGTGTAGAGTCGGGCGGTCTTTGCACACGGAGCACGTCGATGCTGAAGATTCTGGTGGCAAGTTCCAAGGGCGGTTGTGGCAAGACCACGATCGCGACCAATCTTGCGGCGCACTTCGCGCTGGATGGCAAAAACACCGTGCTGGTCGATGCCGACCGCCTCGGTTCGAGTTATCGCTGGTGCGAAAAACGCGCCGGACTCGCCAGTGCGGTACTGCCGCTGAGCGGCCTGAAGCGCGGCTGGCAGGACAAGATTCCCGAAGACGCGCAACGCGTGATTATCGACACGCCGGCGGGCCTGCGCGCCAGTGACGTGGAAGAATATCTGGAGTTGGTCGATGCGGTGATCGTGCCGTTGCTGCCTTCCAGCATCGATTTCGAAGCAACCGCGCCGTTTCTCGCCGAACTTGCCGAATTGTCGCGCATCAAACGCGGCAAGGTGCCGGTCGCGCTGGTCGCTAACCGCATGAAACCGTGGACCAACGCCTCACAGCAGGCGCTCGAAGAAATGAAACGTCTGCCTTTCGCAACCTTTGCGACGTTACGCGACACACAGGGATATGTGTTGGCGGCGGCGCTGGGGAAAAGTATTTTCGATTACCACTCGGAAATCGTGCGTTCACATCAGCAGGATTGGGACAAATTGTTCCGCTGGCTGAAAAAACTCACCTGAGGCATCGCCGCTCCCGACCATCGATTCGGAAAGTCCGCACCGGCATGGTGCCGCGGATTTCCTCCGGCTCGCCGCACAGTAATTGGGAGCAAGAAATGCACGAATTTTTTTCCGGTGTTTTGCCCGGCAATCCTTTTCCCGCAGCACGTGGTCGTGGTCTGCGGCGGTTCGCGGCGATACTTGTCGGATCATGCCTTTGCGCGTCGGCATGGGCGAACGACTTCCTGATTTCGGCAGATACCTCGCAGGCGTTCCCGCACTGGAAATGGGCGGTGCAGACCGATGGCGGCCCCAGCGCCAGCAATCCCGATTTGACCTTGCGGGTCGGACTGACCTACACCTTCGGCTTCGGCGCCATCAGCGCCGCACATCCGTTCTATATCAATACGGTGCAGGGCACAGGCAGCGCAAATGCGTATCCAACCGGTGTCGCTTCCGGCCTCGATCACAACGGCGCCACCTCCGCCGCAACCGTCATCACTTTCAAGGTACCGGCAAGCGCAATCGGCACGCTGTATTACAACTGCGGCAATCACGTCGAAATGACCGGCGTGATCAACGTGATCGATTCGGTCTTCAAGGGCAATTTCGAAGTCCCGACGCCCTGACGGATTGCCTTCAGCAGCCGAAGTGAGCGCCGTCTTGATCGCCGTTCGGGCTGGGATCAGATTCGGCGAGTTCAACATTGAAGCGCAACGCTTTTGAAAGATTGGCCGCACACCTCTTGATGTGTGCGGAATCATGAGCGTTTTCGCGGGCGCAGAATGAGATTGTCTTCGACCGGCTGAATCTGTTGGTCGGTGAAATACGCGAGATTGCAGCGCTCGGATATCGGGTAGCTATTGCGGCAGCTAGCCGTTGCCATTTTTTGGTGGATGCCTAACTGCCAAGAGGAATGCGGGTCAGTAAAGTAGCTCCTAGCATCGAGCGCGATGCGATCAACGCATGTTCTGCGAACTCGCTATTGCCCACCTGATTCCCCATGAGTCGCATCCCATGATACGCCGAGGGTAGACGCTGCAACCTCCTGATGAGGTGGAGGAAGTG
>JANXUW010000469.1 GCA_025351985.1 Pseudolysobacter sp. | reverse complement strand
GAATCGACCCCGGCCAGACCGATGCCGCCGAGAAAACCCCGACACCATTCGACCAGCGCCTCGGCGCGCGCCGCGAGGGTTTCATCGACATCCGGCAGCAGCGGCTCGAAGCTCAGTTCGACATCATCGAGCTGATCGCGGCATTCGGCATACAGGCGATCGATCATCGGATGTGCCTTGCCCGCGATGCTTTCGACCGGCTCGATCGCCAACGCGCCAAGCCAGTTATGCGCATCGGCATGACCGCCGCCACACAAAAATCCGCACAACGAGCCATGCAGATCACTGGCGGTGACGCCGAAATGCAGCATGGTCAGTTCGGTATCGAGGTCGGCGTGGGAAATGCTGGATGGCGGGCTCATGGTCGCAGGCAAAATCGGATTCGGCCTTATTCTACCAGCTCATCCCGACGCCTAGCAGCGCTGCCGGGCTTGACCTGGAACACGATACGCTCGACCGATTTCGCGGGCGCGACGTATTCTCGCTGCGCTGCGCGTTGACCGGACCCGACAACCCTGCTTATAGTCCGCGTCATGACCGACACGATCACGACGCTCCCGGAACTGCGCGACATCAGCACGCAGCTTGATCGTCTGATCGAGATGTGTCGCCGCCTCGGCGAAGAGAACCGCAGCCTGCGTCACAGCCAGGAACAACTGGTCGCCGAACGCGCCGGCCTGCTGGCGAAAAACGAACAGGCGCGCTCGCGCGTCGAGGCGATGATCGTGCGGCTGAAATCGCTGGAGAGCAATGCATGAGTGCGGCCGAACCCGTCACGGTACATATTCTCGATCGTGAATACCTGATCGCCTGCACGCCGGAAGAGCGTGACGGTCTGCTCGCCGCCGCAAGTTATCTGGATGGCAAGATGCGCGAAGTGCGTGCGGCGGCGCGTGCACCCGGCGCCGAACGTATTGCGGTGCTGGCGGCACTGAATATCGCGCACGAACTGGTCACATTGAAGCAGCACAACCAGAGTGAAGCCGGCGCAATCTCGCAGCACATGCACGCGCTGAAAATAAAACTTGATAGCGCGCTCGCAGGCTCCATAAAATAGCACTGGTGTCCCCTGCCGTTCACGACCGCGCATTCTTACATATGCCTTGGTCCTATTTAACGACCCGGGTTAGCAGCGTCGAAAGCTGTGTGCATGTCCGCCTCGTGCGGAAAGCCTAAGGCCTCGCCAGTTATCCCACCTGATCCTCTGGATCAAGGTCGTTCGATGCGCATCGTCATGGTGGAGGGCGCCGCTTGTATGGGTGTGATGAGCGCACCCATACCAGCGGCGCTCTTGATACTTGAATCCATTTTCGTGCAACCGCGGCCTGCACTGTTTATTTCAAAAATCTGATCGGGTCGGTTTGCCTGGCAGCGTAGAATTCGTATCCATGTCACTCTGCGCGAATCGATCTTGAGCATTCCCGACCGCCGTCAAAATCAACGTACGGAACTGCGCGTGCGCCGTGCCGGCCTCACGCCGGGGGCACGCATCGCCGCCGCGGAAGGCGTGGCACGCTCGCTCGAACAATTGCCGCAATTTCTCGACAGCGCGTTTATCGCCGGCTATTGGGCGAGTGCGGGTGAGTTGTCGCTGCATGCCGCCGTATCGCGCCTGTTGCGCCGAGGCCAAACGTATTGTCTGCCGATGATCCAGCCGCAACGCGATTTGAGTTTTGCCGCATGGCGTCCGGGTGCGCCGCTTCTCACCAATCGCTACGGTATTCCCGAGCCCGATGTCGCTTTCGCCGACAGCATCGCGCCTGCCGCGCTCGATCTGGTTTTGCTGCCGCTGCTCGGATTCAATCGCGACGGTTATCGGCTGGGTTTTGGCGGTGGATTTTACGATCGCAGTTTTGCGTTCCTGCAGAATCGACCGCGTCCGGGCAAGCCATTGCTGGTCGGGATCGGCTACAGTTTGCAGGAATTGCCGGAACTGACCGGCGAGAGCTGGGACGTGCGTCTGGATTTTGTCGCGACCGAGCGCGAGCTGATTGCGTGTACTCGCCAAACTAACCATTCAGACTGACCGCTTCGGCTCAGAAAAGAGGAAAACACCATGGCCTACTGGCTGATGAAATCCGAGCCCGAAGAATTTTCCATCGACATGCTCAAGCAGCGCAAACGCGAACCGTGGAACGGCGTGCGCAATTATCAGGCGCGCAATTTCATGCGCGACGGCATGCGCAAAGGTGATGGCGTGTTGTTCTATCACTCGAATTGCGCCGAACCCGGCGTGGTCGGGCTTGCAGAAATCCTGTGCTCGGCGTATCCCGATCCAACCCAATTCGATCCCAACAGCGATTATTTCGATGCGGGCAGCAAACGCGACGAACCGCGCTGGCTGATGGTCGATGTTGGCTACAAACGCAAGCTGGAACGCACGATCAGCCTGAATGAATTGAAAGAGCGCACCGAACTCGGCGACTTCGCCCTGACCCGTCGCGGCAATCGGCTTTCGGTGCTGCCGGTCACGCCGGATCAATGGCAATTCATTCTTGCGCTGGAATGATAAATTTTGAATAGCCGTATAAACGTACGCAACAGTATCGAAAACCACCACCAGATCAATCGACAAGAGCGGAACTCCATGAATCGCGACGAACAAAAACGCCTGGCCGCCGAGCAAGCCATTCGCCACATCGAAGACGGCACGATCGTTGGCGTCGGCACCGGCTCGACCGTGGCTTTTTTCATCGACGAACTCGGCCGCCGGGCCGATCGTATCGAAGCGGCTGTATCAAGCTCCGAACAAAGCACGGCCTTGCTGAAGAAACTCGGCATTCGCGTGATCGATCTCAACAGTGCCGGCGAAATTCCGGTGTATGTCGATGGCGCCGACGAATGCGATCCGCAACGTTGCCTGATCAAGGGCGGTGGCGCCGCGCTCACGCGCGAAAAAATCATCGCCGCGGCATCGCGCAAGTTTGTCTGCATGATCGACAGCGTGAAACGCGTCGATGTGCTCGGCAAGTTTCCGCTGCCGGTCGAAGTGATCCCGATGGCGCGCAGTTATGTCGCGCGCGAAATCGTCAAGCGCGGCGGCACGCCGGTGTGGCGCGATGGCATCATCACCGACAACGGCAACTGGATTCTGGATGTGCACAATTTGCGCATCACCGATCCGTCCGCGCTCGAAGCCGACTACAACCAGATCACCGGCGTGGTCTGTGTCGGCCTGTTCGCAAAACGGCGCGCGGATGTGGTGATCATGGGCGCAGAAACGCTTTAGGGAATTCTGCGCGGACGTTCCCGATGCGAGAACAGGGAACGGGAAACGAGGGATAACTAGAGCAAAAGCTTTTGCTCGTCATTCCAGCGCAGGCTGGAATGACGGCTCTTTTTAATGTTCCCTGGTTCCAAACCAAACGCGCCTAGCTCCCGAACAAATCGCCTTGCGACTGCGGTTTGCGCGGCGCGCGAAACAGACTCGTATCCAGCGGATTTTCCGAGCGTAAACTCAGTCCGAGCTGACGCTGCATACGTGTGAAACGCGCCTTGAGCAGATCGGCGAATACGCCTTCGCCTTTCATGCGTGTGCCGAAGCGCGCGTCGTAATCGCGACCACCACGCATCTGCTGGATCAGGATCATCACATGCTCGGCGCGATCGGGGAAATGCATACGCAACCAGTCGCGGAAAATATCCTTCACCTCGTGCGGCAGGCGAATCAGCACATAACCCGCACCCTGCGCGCCCGCCGCGTGCGAAAGCTCTAGGATTTCTTCGAGAAACCGATCCGTGATCATCGGGATTAGCGGTGCCACCAGCACGCTGACCGGAACCCCCGCAGCGCTCAGCACACGCACGGTCTCGATGCGCCGATGCGGTGCAGACGCGCGCGGTTCGAGTTTGCTCGACAAGCGATTGTCGAGCGTCGTGATCGACACCATCACGCGTACTAGGCCATCGCGCGCCAAATCGACCAGCAGATCGAGATCGCGTTCGATCAGCGCATTCTTGGTGATGATCGCGACCGGATGGCGTGTGCGTGCAAGCACTTCCAGCACCTGGCGCGTGATCGCATAACGCCGCTCGATCGGCTGGTACGGATCGGTGTTGGTGCCCAGCGTAATCGTGACGCAGCGATACGACGGTTTTGCCAGCACGGCTTCGAGCACCGCTGCGGCATTGGTCTTGGCGAAAAGTTTCGTCTCGAAATCCAGGCCCGGCGAGGGATTAATATACGCATGCGTAGGCCGCGCGAAGCAATACGAGCAACCGTGTTCGCAACCGCGATATGGATTCAGCGACGCATCGATCGGCACATCCGGCGATGCGTTGTGGCTGATGATCGAGCGTGCGCGTTCTTCGGTGACATGCGTGCGCGCGATCGGCGGTGTGTCGTCCGGATCGCCGATCCAGCCGTCGTCCTGGACTTCGGTATGCGTGGATTCGAATCGCGCGTTCGGCTGGATCGCAGTGCCGCGGCCTTTGATGAAACCTTGCTGTGACATGACGTGTGTGGATGATTCGCTGGTTCGTGGAAACCGGAGAATTATCCTACGTCGAGCTGATCTCAGCACGCGAGATACACGCTATTCCGCGCTCGCTAGCGCGCCAGAATATGCGATGGCCGCGATGCTCGAAAAATTCGCCCGCTTTGAGCCAGTCGTTGGGAGTTGCGGAATTCATGGATGCCGAGTTTAGTCTCGACATATCTTGTTGCGCAGCATTCTTGTGATCGACATTCGCAAAACGGATTGCGTCAAGCGCAAGCTCCGCAAGGCCGGCCCGGATGAACCGGCTCTTCATGCATTCGCGGTCGACGACAACTCAATCGAACTCGGCCCGCAGGATCAGATCACAACTGTTGTAAGCACCGGCCGGCCCCCACCACGGGATCGGATTGCCCTGGATCGTGCTTGGCCAGTAGTCATCGATGCCCGGCTGCGGCGTCAGGTTCATCGGGTTCGGGCAAACCTCGCTGAGCATCTGCTGCTGGTGCGCAGGCATTGCCATGATCGGCCCTGTAATGCGGTTGTAGCTGACTCTGAAATACTGCAGGCTGCCGAGGCCATCGAGGGTCGGAAACGGACCGCCGAGCAGATTGTGGCTGACGTCGATCGCCACGAGTTGCGGCAGGCCGCTGTTGCACGGCGCGCCCACACCGAGGCACTCCATCGGGCCACTGAGCTGGTTGTAGCTGAGGTCCAGGTCGTTCATCGCCGGCATGTTGTGGATATCCGGC
>JANXUW010000447.1 GCA_025351985.1 Pseudolysobacter sp. | reverse complement strand
GCCGGATCAACGTAATAACGCTTGGTCGGGAAGGTAACAACCCACTCGGAAGCAACCGAACCAGTGGTCGGGTTGATTTCGAACTCGTTATAGATATGGTCAGCGGTAAATACCGAGCTGACTGCATCGATCGAGTCGGCCACGTAGGTGGAGGTGATGAGCTTGCCGTTGTTGAACACATACGAGACCGACGCACCCGGGACGATATCCGAGTTGTCGCCATTGGTCAGGTCTGGGCTGATGACGCCCGGCGTGAAGAAGATATTGCCGGTGCCAACGGTGTAGAAACCATCAACTGCATCTGCATTGTAGCCGTACAGGGTACCCTGAGCCGCGTTGACGATGCTGCCCGAACCAAACAGACCACCGGTCGGCGGAAGCAGGTCCATACTGTTGGAAGGCAGGCCGATAACCCCGTCGCAATTGGCAGGAACACCGGTGTTGTCATGGGTAATGTCAGCCAGCGTACCGCCGATGACAGTTGCCATTTCGATCAACTCAATGTGGCCCGTACGGGTACGCTTCAGATCGGTCGGACCACCATCGGCCAGCGGCAAGCCACTGGTTGCACCAATGCCGGTATAAGCGGCATTGGTGAATGGCACGTAGAAACGGCCATCCGGCAAGGTCGGCAAGGTGACGTAGCTTGGCTTCTTGATGCCCGGATCGGTACAGCTATTGTCCGGGGTCAGCAGGCCGCCTGGGGCGCTGCCATCGGTCGGGAAATTGCCGCCACCACCGTTGCTAAAACCAGAGGTATCGAATACCGCTGCAACCCAAACGTCGTACGGCGAGAGGTACAAGTTGAAATCGAGTACTTCGCGGCTGTCGTAACCTTCGAGGAAACGCACCTTGACGGCCTTGCCAGCGTTCTGGGTGTTAACCACCGAGATCAAGGTCTGGTTGTTGGCGTTAACGGTGAAGTACGGGTAGATCAAGACCTGACCCAGACCATCCGGGTTCAAGTTGACGGCGCCCGCCATGTTCGCGATGCCAGCGACACCGGCGATACCGGCGATCACGGCAGTAGTAAGATTATTTCGTTTCATCACAACACTCCTAATGTAACCACAGGGCTTTCTGGCTTTTGCTTTACACGCCTGCCTTCGACCGATTTAGCGGTTTTGGCCCGCCTTCTTACGGCTAGGGTAGGCAACAGCGGTTCTATGCTAAGACAAAGTTCAAGGCAACGCAATAACTGTTTACTTAGCGTTAGGATGATCCGTTCTCAACTTTAATTACTTGGGTGAGGTGGCGCCCAACGCTGGAGGCAGATAGTACCAGTGTCCGTCCAGATTCAGCCAGTCTTCCTTGATGAGATCGACAGAGGAAGCCTCGCGTCCCATCCCGGAGTTCATGTTCACCGTGAAATCTACCATAAGCCGCACATGGCAAACGCTTTCCTCACACTCCTTGCCGACAAAAAGTACTTTGGTCCAATGCACCGGTCGATTGCCCATTTCCGCGGCATATTCATCACGCGTTCTGGTCTTTTTGTAACCAGGACTGAGGAAATCGTAAGCTTTTTCCGGCTTGCCGGTGATCAGCATGTTCCAGCGCTCTACGGCATTTTTGTCGATCTCGCCAGGATCGCCTTTGGCACTGGCGACATCTTTCTTGACGGCGGTGCCGCCGCATGCGGCAAGCAACAATAGTGCAGCCAATAGTGCAGTGACGCGCAGGCTGGAATAAATTTTTCCGCTATTCATGAGCACTCTCAATGTTGTTTGTCAGTGTTTGGCATCGGGACAGTTTCGGCGGGGACAAAGCCTTTATCCGGTTCATTGGCATTTTTGACAGGCGCATCCGGCGAAGGCGTAGGAACCGGCGGCGCCAGTACCGCGCCCTTTGCGCGCAAAGGTGCCAACGATTCGAACTTGTTTTGATACTCCTCCGTCATCGTGCGCGCCTCTTCCTGATTTCTGATGACGCGCGGAGTGATCAACACGATCAGCTCGGTGCGATTGCGGTGCTTTGAAGTGTTGCCGAAGAGTTTTCCGAGGATCGGGATATTCACCAGCCCAGGCAGTCCGGCATCGCCTTCGGTATTGCTCTCTTGTATCAATCCGCCAAGCAGTACCGTCTCCCCACTCTGCACAGCGACCTGCGTTTGCAATTGCCGCTGATTGATCGGTGGATTGGTGCCTGCCGGCGCCGAACCTGGCGTACTCACTTCCTGCTGGATATCCATGTAAACCAGCCCGCCCGGATTGACGCGCGGCGTGATCGTCAGTGTGGTTCCGGTAGATATGTAGTTCACCGAATTATAGGCCGAGGACGTGGTACCTACGCCCGTGCCGGTGTTAGTCCCGGTAGTCGCGTAAGGAGACAAAGACACGGTAGTGATCGGTATCTGGGTTCCGGACATGATCGTGGCAGATTGATTGTTCATGACCACCAGCGAGGGTGTTGCCAGCGATTTCGCCACACTGTTGGTTTGCATCGCATTGATTGCGACTTCGAAGTTCTTGTTGAGGAACGAGTAAAAAAGTCCGCCGTCGGCGGTCGGGCCGGGGCCGGCACTGACACCGAGCGAGGCGCGGTGACGGTCGTGCGAGTTGCCGGTGAAGTTAGGGCCGTAGTTGCCGTTCGCCTCAGCCGACCCCCCACCGGTACCGATAAGCCCGGCCAGATACCATTGCACGCCATAGGAAAGATCACCCGACAAGGTAACTTCCAGCACCTTCGCCTCAATCTGCACCTGCAATGGCGAAACATCGAGACGGCGAATCGCCGATGTGATCGAATCCCACTCGAATGGCGTCGCCATCACCAGCAACTGATTGTTTTCTTCCACGGCGGTGATACGGATGTCGCTGTCCTTGGCCGCAGCGCCACCCGATGTGGCAGGTGCAGCCCCGCCGTTATTTCCTGTATTTGCCGGCATGTTATTGGTACGCGCTTGGTTGAGCCCCGTGGTTGCTCCGCCGATGCCTCCGCCCAAACTGCTACCACCCAGCGTGCTGCCACCGATACCGCCCCCCGCCCCGCCGATCGAACTCGATCGCAGCCCGGGCGCAACCGAACCAGATGTGCTCGTGCGCCGCGCGCCCGACGAGCTGGAGCCACCGATGAAAATGCTGATGAGATGATCCGAGAGATCCACCGCCTTGACGTTTTTCACGTCGTAAACGTAGAGCTGTGTGGCGCTGTCACCCGCGCCCACATCAAGGCGGTGCAGCCACTTCTCAGCTTGTTCGAGATACGTCACCTGTGGCGTGATCACGACGACCGAATTGGTGCTGTCGATCGGGATGAAACGGAACATGCCAGCCAGCGGCGACTCACCGGTGGCGCCAAAGATCTTGTCCATCTCGGTCATGATCTTTGCCACTTCGGCGTGCTGTAGCGCGTACACACCGACCGACATGCCTTTGAGCCAGTCGACATCGAAGATCTTGATCACGCGCGCGTAGTTTTCGAGCTCGCCCTGATTGCCCGCCAGCACCATCATGCTGCGTGCGGCATCGGCGGATACCACAGCATCGGCGCGTGCATACGGCTTGAGGATCTTCGCCATCTCGGTCGGCGAAACATACTGCAGCGGAAATACCCG
>JANXUW010000432.1 GCA_025351985.1 Pseudolysobacter sp. | reverse complement strand
CGCGCCGGCCTCGCGCTGCTTGCAGCGGCGCGCGCGTATGCGCTGCTCGAAGCGCGCGCGTACTGCATTCCCGAAGATTTGCAGGCGGTGTTCGTCGAGATTGCCGCGCACCGTCTGATTCCCGCGCCGACCACCAGCCGCACATGTGATTCGATCGCACGCGAACTGCTGGCACAGGTGCCGGTGCGCTGAGCCGGCATGAATCGCCGCGAGCACGCCGTGACTGGCGCCAGCACCACGCGTGAACGTCTGCTGCAAGTCGCCGAAAAACGCCTGCCTTCGCTGACACGTCTGCGCCAGGCGGAAACCTTGCCGATCCGCCTGCACCGGCATCGCATCTATGTGCTGCCGACACGCTACGGACTGGCATTTGCGCTGATGTTGTTCGTCATGCTGATGGCCGCGCTGAACTACGGCAACAATCCTGCATTACTGTTGACCAGTCTGCTTGGTGCGGCGCTGCTGACCAGCGTATTTCGCGCTGTGCGCAATCTCGATCAGGTCGAACTGCTCAGCGTGCAGGTCGCTCCGGTGCACGCTGGCGAGGCGATGAATTTCACGCTGAATTTCACGGCGCCAGAGCGTGCGCATTACGGCCTGTGCCTGAGCGGTACGTTCGGCGAGATGCCGTTCGATTTATTGCCGCAGCAGGAAAATCGCATCAGTGTCGAGCTGGCTACCGAACGCCGCGGCTGGCTGGCGCCGGGGCGATTGCAGATCTCCACCGATTATCCGTTCGGGCTGTTTCGACCGTGGAGCTACCTGAATCCGCAACTGCGTTTTCTGGTGTATCCGAAACTCGAAACAAACGCGCCGGGTTTTCCGCTGGCGACACGTGCCGAAGGTCAGCGCGCAATGCGCGGCGCGGATGACGAGTTCGCCAATCTGCGCGACTATCGCCATGCCGATGCGCAACGATTGATCGCGTGGAAAGCCAGTGCGCGGCATGATCGATTGCTCGTGCGCGAACTCGAACGCCGCCAGGGTATCGAGCTGCTTTTCGATTGGGCGCAATTGCCCGAACTCAGCTACGAAACACGCATTTCGCGCCTTGCCGCGTGGGTAAACAACGCGGCGGCCGCTGGAATGCGCTACGAACTGGTATTGCCACAGCAACACCTCGCACCGGACAGCGGCGAAGCGCATCGACATGCTTGCCTGCAAGCACTGGCGCTGATGCCCGGAGCGCAACAGTGAGCGCGGTCATCGCCAAGCTCAACGTGCGGCAATTCAGTCTGCTCAGTGCCGCAGTATTCGCAGCGATCCTGCCGCATCTTTCGCGGCTGCCGTGGTCGCTAACCTTGCTGTTGCCGGTATTGCTGTTCGCGCGCTGGTGGCAACGGCGCTGGCGTCCCACGCCGGTGTCTGCATTGCTCAAGCTGCCGCTGGCGTTGTTGATCGTCGCACTTACCTTGATGCAATACGGCAATGTATTCGGGCGCGAACCGGGCAGCGCGCTGGCCTGCGGCATGCTCGTGCTGAAGCTGGTCGAAAGCGAGACCGCGCGCGACGCGCGTGCCGCCGTTCTGTTTGCTGCGTTTGTACTGATGAGCGCACTGCTGTTCGCGCAAAGTCTGTTCTACACCGCGTTCCTGATGCTCGTGCTGATCCTGTTGCTGGCAGTGTTGCGCCAACTGCAAGCGCAGCCGGCAAACACCTCTGTCGCGTGGCGACCGCAGCTTATGCATTATCTGCGTGATGCGGGGCTGAGCCTGCTCGCGGGCGCACCGCTGGCATTGTGTGCGTTTCTGCTGATCCCGCGATTTACTTCGCCATTATGGGGGGCGCCGAACGATGGCGACTCGGCGCGCACCGGCTTGAGCGATCGCATGTCGCCCGGGGATATCTCGAATCTGCTGAATGACGACAGCCCGGCATTCCGTGTCGGCTTCAATGGCGAAGCACCCGCGCCAGCCAAGCGTTACTGGCGCGGACCGGTATTGTGGAATTTCGACGGTCGCGCGTGGACCCGACCAGAATGGGCCGATACGGCGGCGCAAGTCACGATCACTGCCAGCGGCGCTGTGATCGACTACGACGTCACCCAGGAACCGAGTTCGCAACGCTGGATGCTCGCACTGGACGTGCCGATCGACGTGCCGGCCGATGCCACGCGCTTTACCGATCTCACCGTTAGCGGGCGACACCGCGACACGACCAATCCACATCGTTATCATCTGCGCTCGGTGATGGACTACGTGCTACAGCCGGAGCTTTCCACGACGGAGCGCCGGCATGCGTTGCAACTGCCGCGCGGTTTCAATCCGCGCAGTGTTGCCCTCGCTCAGCAACTTCGTGCCGCGCATCCCGATGACGATGTAGCCTTGGTGCGTGAGGTGCTGCAGCGCTTTCGCAGCGACTACACCTACACGCAGGCGCCACCGGAACTCGGGCGCGAATCGGTCGATGAATTCCTGTTCGATACGCGTGCCGGTTTCTGCGAGCATTATTCCTCGGCATTCACGTTTCTGATGCGCGCGGCCGGCATTCCGGCCAGGGTCGTTACCGGGTATCAGGGCGGTTATTTCAGCAATGTCGGTCGCTATCTGCTGGTGCGCCAGTCGGATGCACACGCGTGGTCGGAAGTCTGGTTGCCGCAGCGCGGCTGGGTGCGGATCGATCCCACGGCCGAGGTCAGTCCGAGCCGCATCGAACTCGGCGCCACCGCCACGCGCGGCGGTGATGGGGAATCCTGGTATCACCCGGAATGGATCGCGAGTTTGCGCAATCAGTTCGATCTGGCCAACCGCTGGTGGAACGAAGCCGTGGTGCAATTCAACGCTTTGCGTCAAGCCGGGCTGTTGCAGCCGTTCGGTATCGAACATGCCGATTACGGTCAGCTCGCATGGTTGCTCAGTGGCTGCATCAGCGTGATCCTTGCCGGCATGACGCTGTGGACGCTGCGCCGTTCGCGCGGTGCCGGCGATGCGCTGGATCGCAGTTATGCATTGTTGTGTCGCAAGCTCGCGCGGGCCGGCGTAAAACGCGGTACGAGCGAAGGTCCACGCGATTTTTGCGCGCGCGCGGCAGCCTCTTTGCCGGAATCCGCAGCGGCCATTCGTGCGCTTGCGCAGCGTTATGTCAACCTGCGTTATGCGCATGCGTTATGCGTTAGCGCGGAATTGCATTTGTTCGATCGCGCGGTGCGTACGCTGCGCGTAAGCAAACGTAAACCTTAGCCAAAGAGTCGCACTTTTGCGACGAAGTCCCCATCAAAGGCGTCGTATGATGGCAAGCGTAAATCATCGTTTCTGGAGGATCATTCCATGCGTACCGTTATTCTGAGTGTGGCAGCCGCACTGGCCTTGAGCGCATGCGCGACCGTGCCGAAGCCGCTGGCCGGCGAATATCCGGCGATCACGCCGCAACAGGCGTTGACCAGCAATCAAAGCGGACAACGCGTGCGCTGGGGCGGTGAAATCATCAAGGTCGAACCGCACGCCGACAGCACCTGTTTTGAAATTCTCGCGCGCGAACTGTATAGCGACGCACGACCGAATATGCACGATCAAAGCAATGGTCGTTTCATCGCCTGCCGCCAGGGTTTTTACGACCCGGCGGTGTACACCAAGGGCCGCGATGTCACGGTTGTCGGCAGCACCAGCGGCAGCGAGCAACACGCGGTCGGCGATTACAATTACACGTATGCGAAGGTCAATGCGGACGAGGTTTATCTATGGCCCAAGCGCAGCGCGTCGGCATATCCGGCCGGCTACGGTGGCTGGGGTTACGGCCCGTACGGTTACGATCCGTTCTGGTACGGCAATAGCGGCTGGTACGGCGGTTTTTATGGCGGCCCGGTGGTAATCATTCGTCACGGCCATCATTGATTTTCACTTGATAAAAACGCTCGACGCAGCGTGATCGCTGCGTCGAGCGGATGCACGATTACGCCATGCGCATCACGCGAAATTGGTGTGTAGCGCGCGCCCCGCCAGCACATGCAGATGCAGGTGATACACGGTTTGGCCACCATCGCGATTGCAGTTGATCACGCAGCGATAGCCGTTTTCGGCAAAACCTTCCGCCTTGGCATACCTGGCTGCGGCCAGGAACAGATTGCCGATCAATAATGCGTCTTCCGGCCCGGCATCGTTGAGCGTTGGGATCGGCTTTTTCGGCACGAACAACGCGTGCCGCGGTGCCTGCGGAGCGATGTCGCGAAACGCGATGATCTGCTCGTCTTCGTAGACGATATCCGCTGGAATTTCGCGCTCGATGATTTTGCTGAAGAGAGTTTTTTCGCTCATGGCAGAGGCTCCGATGGCGTGGAATGACAGGGAAGAATTTACAGGGTATGCCGACTGCCAAATGCATGCGCCAGCGTGCCGCGATCAATGAATTCCAGCTCTCCACCGAGTGGTACGCCGTGCGCGAGACGCGTCGCACGCACCTTCGCCTGCGATGCAATCTGATTGAGCAGATGCGCCGTCGCCTCGCCTTCGATGGTCGGATTGGTGGCGATGATCAATTCCGAAATTTCGCCTTCGGCCAACCTCGCGGCAAGCAGATCCAGACCGAGTTCGCGCGGACCCACGCCATCGATCGGACTGAGCCTGCCGAGCAGCACAAAATACTGTCCGCGATAACCGGTGGCCTGCTCCACGGCAAGTTGGTCGACCGGGGACTCGACCACGCACAACAGTTGCCGATCGCGACCGCTATTCGCGCATAACGCACACAACGGTGTCTCGCTGAAGGTGCGGCAACGCGTGCAATTGCCGATGCGTAACATCGCCTCAGCGAGCTTGGTCGACAAGCGTTGCGCACCGCTGCGGTCGCGTTCCAACACGTGAAACGCCATGCGCTGTGCCGACTTCGCGCCGACGCCCGGAAGGCAGCGCAACGCGTCGATCAATTCAGCGAGCAAGGGAGATCCGGACATCAGTTGATCGATCCAGCGCTCGGTAGAATGCGCATGTCATACGCTCCTGACGCGCTCACAATCCGCACGCCGTGGATTCGGGCAGTGGCACGATTCGCTGTAGATTGATCGTACCGTTCAATCCTTGATTGCTGCCACTCGTGAACGTGTAAGCCAGCAGCATCGAATTGCAATTCTGGAATACGATGCTGGCACTGCCAACAACGGAATTGCTGACCGGGTTGCTGGCGTCGAACACACCAGCGCTGGTGCTGACGATCGGAATATTCGTCAACGCACTGCTGCCGTTGGCGAACTGATTGGTCTGCAACGTGTACCAGCGCTGGCTCGCACCGCCACCGATTTGCGCGCCGTCCGTCGCATAGGTATACCAGGCACCAAACATAAAACTTTGATTGGGGCTGAAATCCAGAATGAATCCCTGACCACTGGTATTGGGGTCATACCAATTACCCGACAGCAAATAATCCGACACCACCGCAGGCGCAGTTCCGCTAACTGAGCAGGCATCGCCATTGCTTAACAATCGCGTCAATGGAATTACACCGCTACGCCCACTTCCGTTGGTGAACGCATAGCTCAGGCTGCCATGCGTGCAATCGCTGAATTGTATTGTGGCGGTACCGACTGAGTTGCTGATAGTTTTCGGCGGCAGTCCGAAGTTTCCGCCATAGTTTGCGTTGATGGTCAATGTCGCCAACGGGTTGCTGTTGGTGACATCACCCGACAAACTGTACCAGCGCTGCCCGCCGGCAGCGGTCGTATCGAACGTAAACCAGCCGCCAAATAGGAAGCCATGCCCGGCAGCTGGCACATCGGGATAGACCTCGATCTCAACGCCCTGGCCACTGGTGTTCGGGTTGTACCATGACCCGGTCAAGCCGCGCTGATCGAGGTTCACCGACGACGCTGCGCTCCATCGTTGCAACAAGTTGGCAATGTTGATCGAACCGAGCCCGGTGACTTGGTCGTAACCCGTAGTCAAGGGATAACCCGACAATCCAGCGCTCAAATCCGTCGGCCCGGGCATGCTGTTGTTGCAAAGGCTCGGAATCGTGATGACGCAACTCGTGACGCCGCTCGACGCGGGCGTGGCATCATGAAATACGCCGTTCGATGGGGTCGCCGCCAAGGCATACAAACGCGGATTCAGATTGCCTTGCGCACCGCCGAGTTTCTGGTTCAACAGCGCCACGATGCCCGCCATGCTCGGTGTGCTCGCCGATGTACCGCTGATCGCGACGAATCCGAAACTGTTTTGCGAATTCGCCACGCACGATCCGTTACCCGCAGCGATGCAGGTAAAATAGCCATCGTGTTGCGACGCGCTGAAAGCCACGTCCGGCGTGTAACGGCCTTGCGTACCAGGCACGCCCACTCCGGTCTGCCAGCTCGGCGTCGGCAGATACGCACTGACACCGCCACCGGACGCCGCAACCTGACTAGCGTTGCTGCTATCGAGCGGCTCGTTCCAGCCACCCTCGGGTATGTATCCGAGCGCTGATGCATAGTCAGCTATGTTATTCGCACGCCAGTACGCGCCCGGATTGCTGGTATCGGCGAATTGGGTGCCGCCGACACAAGTGACATAACTCGACGAACACAGCGCATTCGGGCTACGAAATTGCAGCTTCGGCGGCGTGGTGGTCGAGTCGCATTCCGCTACACCGGCGTCACCGGAAGCGACAAGCACGGAAATTCCCTCGACCGCGGCCTGACTGAAAAGCTGGTCGAGATAACTCACGCCACTGGCCTG
>JANXUW010000399.1 GCA_025351985.1 Pseudolysobacter sp. | reverse complement strand
GGTTGGTGCTACTGCGCCGCAGGCCGCCGGTGTGATCCACACCGATTTCGAGCGTGGATTTATTCGCGCCGAAACCATCGCCTATGACGATTTCATCAAGTACGGCGGTGAGTCCGGCGCGCGCGATGCCGGTCGCCTGCGGCGCAGTAGCACCAACCTTGATCTGCCACGCGCGCACTTCTTTTTCGCCCGCAGTGAAATACGTCTGCAATCCGAGCAGCAGATAACCGGCGTGGATCACGCGATTCAGGCCAGGCTCGGTCAAGCCCATGTCGGCAAGGAACGCGCCTTTGTCGGCATCATCAAGCTGCGACAATTCTTCTTCGATGGCAGCGCACACCGGCACGACCTGCGCGCCTTCCTGCGCCGCATGCGCGATGACCTTGTCGAGAAACGGATTGTTGCTGAAACCATCCTCGCGCACGTTGGCGACGTACATCACCGGCTTCAGCGTGATCAAAAACAGGTCGCGGATCAGCGCCTTCTCTTCTGCATCGAGCTTGGCCATACGCGCGGGCTTGCCGTCGTTCAGCAGCTTCAGGACTTTCTCGAGCACAGGCTTGCGTGCGATCGCGTCCTTGTCGCCGGCCTTGGCCGAGCGCTCGGCCTTGTTCAGCGCTTTTTCGACGGCTTCGAGATCGGCCAGCGCGAGTTCGGTATCGATGATTTCGATATCCGAAATCGGATCGATGCGACCGACCACATGCACGATGTCGGGATGCTCGAAACAGCGCACCACATGGGCGATCGCATCGGTCTCGCGAATGTGTGCGAGGAACTGATTGCCGAGCCCCTCGCCTTTCGACGCACCCGCCACGAGGCCGGCGATATCGACGAACTCCATCGTGGTCGGAATGATCTTCAGCGGCTTGGCGATGAGTGACAGCGCTTCAAGGCGCGGATCAGGCACCGGCACGATGCCGACGTTCGGATCGATCGTGCAGAAAGGATAATTCGCCGCGGCGATGCCGGCTTTGGTCAACGCGTTGAACAGAGTGGACTTGCCGACGTTGGGCAGTCCGACGATGCCGCATTTGATGCCCATGAGGTAACTCCAGAAAAGTAGAAAGTACAGGAAACGCAACTCACTGCGCACATTCGACTAGCGCGGCGCGACTTTGTCCGCTCCCGAGGTATGCAACAACTTCATGGCTTTTTCGAACTCGCCATTGACCGCCAGCGGCAGCACATCCAGCGCCGCGGCGACCGCATCGATGATCGCACTTTCGTCCGCCGCACCGGGACGACCCAGCACCCACGGGCTGACCTTGTCGCGATGCCCGGGATGACCGATACCGAGGCGCAGACGATGAAACTTGCCGTCGCCAAGGTGCGAAAAAATATCGCGCAAACCGTTCTGTCCACCGTGGCCGCCATCGAACTTGATTCGCGCGGTGCCCGGCGGCAAATCCAGATCGTCGTGCGCGACCAGCATTTCCTGCGGTTCGATTTTGTAATAACGCAACGCGGATGCCACCGCGATGCCGCTTTTATTCATGAACGTGATCGGCTTGAACAGCCACAACGGCGTGCCATCGAGCGAGGCTTTTGCCGTTTCGCCATGCAGTTTGCTGTCGTTGCCGAAACGCGCGCCGAGGCGCTGCGCGAGGGCATCAATAAACCAGAACCCGGCGTTGTGCCGGGTTCTGAGATATTCCGTGCCTGGATTGCCCAGACCGACGATGAGGCGTAATCCAGCCATGCTGTGATCGGCCAAGTCCGAACGCTGGCCGTCCCGCTGATTTGCAGCGGGACGGCCAGCAGGACTTACTTCTTCTTCGGTGCTGCAGCAGGGGCCGCAGCCTTGGCTGCTGGCGCTGCCTTGCCAGCCGGTGCTGCCTTGGCCGGTGCGGCCTTGCCAGCTGCCGGTGCGGCAGCCGCAGCTGCTTCTGGCTCAGGCTCGCCACCGCCACGTGCTTCGGCCGCGGTAACGACCGGCTGATCGTGTTCCTTGCCGAAACGCAGCTCGGGGATTTCCACGCCTTCCGGCAGGACCAGTTCCGACAGATGCACGATCTGGCCGACTTCGAGCGCGCCCAGGTCAACCGCGATGAACTCCGGCAGATCCTTCGGCAGGCACAATACTTCGACTTCGGTCTGCGCATGCGAAATCACCACGCCGGACTTCTTGCCGGCCGGTGAGGTTTCCTGATTCAGGAAGTGCAGCGACACGCGCACGCGAATCGGCTTGTTGATATCAACGCGCTGGAAATCCATGTGCAGGATCTGCGGCTTGAACGGATGACGCTGCATATCGCGCAGCAATACGGCTTGCACATCGCCATCCAGGCTCAGGTCGAGAATGGCCGAGTAGAACCACTCCTTGTGCGAGAGCAGATATATCGAATTGTGATCGAGCTGGATTGCCTTGGCTTCGAGATCGCCACCGTAAACCACGGCGGGGACTTTACCGGTACGACGCAGGCGGCGGCTCGCACCTTTGCCTGCATCGGTACGCAGCTCTACGGAAATTTTATGATTGGTTGCCATTTGTTTTGCCTCTTTACGATAAACCGTCGAACGACGGCAGATGCTCTCCCGCGACCAGAAGAGCGGTGAAAACTTGCCGATTCAATCCGGCAAGCTAACAACGGGCGAAACACTCGCCCGCCGAAAAATCAATCCACGTACAACGAACTCACCGACTCGCCAAACGCAATGCGACGAATCGTTTCGGCCAGCAATTCCGCCACGCTGAGCTGGCGGATCTTGCTGCACTGGCGCGCTGCTTCGGTCAGCGGAATGGTATCCGTTACGACCAGCTCATCCATCTGCGAATTCTGCAGGTTCTGGATGGCCAAGCCGGACAACACCGGATGCGTGCAATACGCCACGACCTTGCGCGCGCCGTTCTTTTTCAATGCCGCCGCTGCCGCACACAAGGTGCCGGCGGTATCGACAATGTCATCGACCAGCACGCAGACCTTGCCTTCGACGTCGCCGATGATGTTCATCACCGTCGATTCGTTGGCGCGCGGGCGGCGCTTGTCGATGATTGCAAGATCGGCGTCGTCGAGGCGCTTGGCGATCGCTCGCGCACGCACCACACCGCCGACGTCCGGCGAAACCACGATCAAATCCTTGGTGCCCTGATAACGCCAGATGTCCGCCAGCAACACC
>JANXUW010000377.1 GCA_025351985.1 Pseudolysobacter sp. | reverse complement strand
GCAGCGGCGCCGAGGCGATTCATCCGGGCTACGGATTTTTGTCGGAGAACGCCGCGTTTGCGCGCGCGATCAAGTCCGCCGGCTTGAGTTTTATCGGCCCCGCGCCCGAAAGCATGGAACAGATGGGTTCGAAGGCCGGTGCGAAAGCGCTGATGATTGAGCACGGTGTGCCAACCGTGCCGGGATATCACGGCGAAAATCAGGACACCGCCTTCCTGCAGGAACAAGCTCGCGCGACCGGTTTCCCGCTGATGATCAAGGCCACCTCCGGCGGCGGCGGCAAGGGCATGCGCATCGTGCGCAGCGAGGATGAATTTGTCGCCGCGCTGCAGTCGGCGCAACGCGAGGCGCAGAGTTCGTTCGGCGATCAGCGCGTGATTCTCGAACGTTATGTTGAGCATCCGCGACACATCGAATTTCAGGTATTCGGCGACAGCCACGGCAATATGATCCATCTCAACGAACGCGAATGTTCGGCGCAACGGCGCTACCAGAAAGTGCTCGAAGAAACGCCATCGCCTTTTCTCAACCAACAACGTCGTCAGGCGATGGGCGATGCCGCCGTGGCTGCGGCGCGCGCGGTGAATTATCTCGGCGCCGGCACGATCGAATTTATCGTCGCGCAGAACGGCGATTTCTTTTTCATGGAAATGAATACGCGGCTGCAGGTCGAGCATCCGGTGACCGAACTCACGCTTGGCCTCGATCTGGTCGAATGGCAATTGCGTATTGCCGCCGGTGAAGCTCTGTCGTTGCAGCAAACGCAGATTCATGCGCACGGCCACGCCATCGAACTGCGCCTGTACGCCGAAGATCCCGAGCAAAACTTCCTGCCGGGTTCGGGCAGGCTCGAACAACTGCGCCTGCCCGCGCCATCGGCGAATGTGCGTATCGATTCGGGCGTGATCGAAGGCGATACCGTCAGCATTTTCTACGACCCGATGATCACCAAGCTGATCGTCTGGGATACGACGCGCGAACTCGCGTTGACGCGTTTGCGCGAAGCACTTGCGCAGAGCGAAATCGTCGGGCCGAAATCGAATATCGAATTCCTCGAAAAACTCGTGCGCCATGCGGTCGTGGTCGAAGGTCGCATCGACACGGGCTATCTAGATCGCCATCTCGACGAATTTCTGCCGCAGGCGCAAACACCGCCCACCGTTATTCTGTTCGCCGCGGCAACAGCGGCTTTGCTGCATGAAGAAGCGGCGAGCGTCACGCTTGCGGCAACCGGCAACGATCCGCACTCGCCGTGGCATCACGCCGATGCATGGCGGATCGGTCATGCCGGCAAACGTGTCGTCGCCTTTTTGTGGCGCGGCGCGCGTATCGAAATTGCCGCGCATGGATCAGCCGGAAATTACACGCTGAGCTGCGCCGAACAGCATTGCGAGGTGCACGCAGCCTTGCTGCAGAGCGGCTGGCTGAGCGCGTCGTTCAACGGTATCGCGCGGCGTTTGCGCAGCGTGGTCAGTGCGCAGCGCGTGATGATTCATGACAGCGAATCGCGTTATGTGCTGCAGCATGTCGGCGCATTTGCGTATGTCGCCAGTGCGCAGAAAGTCGGTGATCGCATCACCGCACCGATGCCCGGGCGGATCGTGCTGGTCAAGGTTGCGCCGGGCGATGCGGTCGATGAAGGCCAGGAATTACTGGTGATGGAAGCGATGAAAATGGAAATCACCTTGCGCGCGCCGCGTGCCGCCAGCATCGAGACGGTGCAGGCGCAGCCGGGTGAGTTTGTCGAAGCGGATTCGGTGTTGATCAAGCTGGTCAAGCTATAAACTGCGATGTCGCCAACCAAGGATTGCTCGCCATGAAACTGTCAGCGTTGCTGTTGTTGTCGATTTGCCTCGCCCTGAGCGGTTGTGATGCGACCACGTTCGAATCGCTGCCTGCGGGCGCGACCAGCGACTGCGCCGCGCATTGGCCAGGCGGCTGGATTGCGCTCGACGAACAAGGCCAGGACGATCCTGATTTCGCATTGTTCATCAATACGAAATGCGAAATCGAAAATGTCACGACGAAGAACAAATCCGATTCGGTTTTGCCGATAAAACCGCAGTTCTTCAACGCCGCACAACATTATGCGATTCTCGGCATCGCCGATGGACTGCGCCTCGCCGACAGTCCCAGTGACGCAAAAAATTTGCCCACGCAAGGCTATTTCATCATGCGCTGGGATTACGATAGCCAGCGCATGGCGTTGCGCTCACCTGCGCACAAACTTGTTGCCACGTTGATCGTCAACGGCGCGATCGACGGCAGCGTGAGTCGCGAACGAACCGGTCGCACGCTGCGCAACAATATCGGCGGCGATCCGGCGCAGATTCAGAGCCTGTTGCAGAACATGGATTTGTTCGGCGATTCAGCACCGGCGCATCTGCGCTGGACCGGCCCGACACGCAAGGCTCTCGATACCACGCTGGCTAAACTGCGCAAGCAAAAAGCCGATGCCGAGCAACATGCAGCTAAAGAAAAACACTGATATGGCGAATCATCCGAAACAGGTTCGTATCGTCGAAGTCGGCGCGCGCGATGGCTTGCAAAACGAAAAAACCATCGTGCCGACGGCAAGCAAGATCGAACTGATCGATCGTCTTTCGGCGTGCGGTTTGCGCAGTATCGAGGCGACGAGTTTTGTCAGTCCGAAATGGATCCCGCAACTGGCCGACGCCACCGAGGTTTACGCCGGCATCGCGAAAAAAGCCGGCGTGAGTTATCCGGTGCTGGTGCCGAATCTGCAGGGTTATGAACGTGCGCGCGCCGTAAACGTCAGCGAAATCGCGGTGTTCACCGCGGCATCAGAGGCGTTTGCGCAGAAGAACATCAATGCCAGCATCGATGAATCGATCGAACGTTTTCGCCCGGTCATAGAACGCGCGCAGGCCGATGGCGTGAGGGTGCGCGGTTATGTCTCGACGGTGCTCGGCTGCCCGTATCAGGGCGACGTGCCGGTGGCCGATGTCGTGCGCGTGGCGCAACGTCTGCACACGCTCGGCTGCTACGAAATTTCGCTCGGCGATACGATCGGCATCGGTACGCCGAAAAAGGCACGAGAGATGCTCGCCGCGGTTGCCGAGGCCGTGCCGATGACGGCGCTCGCGGTGCATTTTCACGATACGCGCGGCCAGGCGCTGGCGAATATTCTGGCGTGTCTCGAACTCGGCGTGAGCGTGATCGACAGCGCCGTTTCCGGTGTCGGCGGTTGCCCTTATGCACGTGGTGCCAGCGGAAATGTCGCGAGCGAAGACGTCGTCTACATGCTGCAGGGTCTGGACATCGCAACCGGCATTGATCTCGACCGTCTGATTGCAACCGGCCTGTGGCTGAGCGCGCAACTGGGCCGCGAAACATCGAGCAAAGTGGCGCGTGCGGCGGC
>JANXUW010000448.1 GCA_025351985.1 Pseudolysobacter sp. | reverse complement strand
GCCGTGGCGAATTCCGCGTTGATGATCGCGACGCGTTTCGGTATGGATGTGACCTTGTTGTGCCCGACGCCGGAATACACGCTCGATGCGCGCTATATGGATTTCGCCAAGCAGAACGCTGCCGAAAACGGTGGTTCGTTGACGATCAGTCACGATGTCGAATTGGCCTATCGTGACGCGCATGTGATCTACGCCAAAAGCTGGGGCGCGCTGCCGTATTTCGGTCGCTGGGACCAGGAAAAGCCGATCCGCGAAGCGCACAAACATTTCATGGTCGATGAGGCCAAGATGACACTCACCGACAATGCCGTGTTCAGTCACTGCCTGCCGCTACGGCGCAACATCAAGGCGACCGATGCGGTGATGGATTCGCCGCGTTGCATCGCGATCGACGAGGCCGAAAATCGGCTGCATGTGCAGAAGGCGGTGATGGCGGCGCTGGTGGGTTGATGAAGCAATGGGCGCAGGGACCAGGAACGTACGTACTTGCCTCGCCGATAAATGATCGCCGTCATCCCAGCGCAGGCTGGGATCCATTTTGACCTTGATTTTCCGGCGCCGAGTGTTCGTCAGGGTTTGAAAATCAAAATGGATCCCAGCCTGCGCTGTGATGACGGGCAAAGAATTCTTGCGGATATTTCAGCATCGAATATCGATTTGTTTTTCCGTTTCTACTTCGCATTTTAGAAAAACAGGAACTCTCATGCCAACCAAAGACATCGTCCTCGCCTTTTCCGGCGGCCTCGACACCAGTTTCTGCGTGCCGTGGCTGATCGAACGCGGTTATCGCGTCCACACGATGTTCGCCGATACCGGCGGCGTATCGGCGGACGAGCGTGCCTACATCGAAGCGCGTGCGCACGAACTCAAGGTGGCCTCGCATCGCACGGTCGATGCCGGTCAGGCGATCTGGGACGAATTCGTGCGGCCGCTGATCTGGGCCGGTGAGTTTTACCAGGGCCAGTATCCGTTGCTGGTGTCGGATCGGTATTTGATCGTCAAGGAATCGCTGAAACTCTGCGACGAACTCGGCACGAAATATTTCGCGCACGGCTGCACCGGCATGGGTAACGATCAGGTGCGTTTTGATCTCACGGTCAAGGCGCTCGGCGACTACGAAATCATCGCGCCGATCCGCGAAATCCAGCGTGATGTAAAAGAAGTTCGCGCGTGGGAACAAGCGTATCTGGAAGAACGCGGTTATGCCGTGCGTGCCAAGGTCAAGGCCTACACGATCAACGAAAACGTGCTCGGTGTGACCATGTCCGGCGGCGAAATCGATCGCTGGGAAGCGCCCGGCAGCGGCGTCGAGGGTTGGTGCGCGAAACCCGCCGATTGGCCGAAGGAGGCGCTGCAGGTCGAGATCGAGTTCAGGCATGGCATCGCCATCGCGTTGAACGGCACGCCGACCGCCGGTGCGGAAATCCTGACCACACTGAACCGCGAATTCGCGCGTTACGGCGTCGGTCGCGGCTTGTATACCGGTGATACCACGATCGGTTTGAAAGGCCGCATTTTGTTCGAGGCGCCGGCGTTGACCGCGCTGCATGTCGCCCATCGTGCGCTCGAAGAAGCGGTGTTGACCAAGTCGCAGAATCGTTTCAAGCCCGAGGTCGGACGCAAGTGGACCGAACTGGTCTATGAAGGATTTTTCTACGATCCTCTCAAGCACGATCTGGAAGCCTACTTGGCATCGAGCCAGCGCATGGTCAACGGCACCGTGACGCTGGAAACGCGCGGCGCGCAGGTCGATGCGATTGCCGTGCAGTCGCCGCATTTGCTGCAGACCGCCAAGGCAACCTACGCGCAGGCCGCCGATTGGGGCGTTGCCGAGGCCGAAGGGTTTATCCGTTTATACGGCCAAAGCTCGACCTTGTGGGCTGAGGTTAATCGGGGCGTCACGCATGAATGATTCCCTCGCCGCCACGCTGATACATCTGCGTGCGCTGGTCGCCTGCGATACGCAGAATCCGCCGCGCGTGATCGGTACGGACGGCATCTTCGATTACCTGCGTTCGGTGTTGCCGGATTTTCGTATTGAGGTGATCGATCATGGCGCCGGCGCGGTGAGCATGCTGGCAGTGCGTGGCACGCCCGACCTGCTATTCAATTTTCATCTCGATACGGTGCCGCGTTCGCCGGCGTGGACACACGATCCGCACGATCTGCGTATCACCGATGATCGCGCCATCGGCCTCGGCGCGTGCGACATCAAGGGTGCAGCGGCGTGTATGCTCGCCGCAATTGCGCGCACGAAAGGCGATGTCGCCTTGCTGTTTTCGAGCGATGAAGAAGCCAACGATGCGCGTTGTATCGCGGCTTTTCTCGCTCGCGATCACGGTTTCAAGCGTGTCGTAGTGGCCGAACCGACCGAGGCGCACGCGGTACTCGCGCATCGCGGCATCTGCTCGGTGTTGATGCGATTCCAGGGCAATACCGGCCATGCATCCGGCGAGCGTGCTCTGCACGACAGCGCATTGCATCAGGCGATTCGCTGGGGCCAACGCGCGCTGGATTTTGTCGAGGCGCAGCAACATGCGCGCTTCGGCGGATTGTCCGGTTTGCGCTTTAACATCGGTCGTATCGAAGGTGGCATCAAGGCCAACATGATCGCGCCGTCGGCGGAGTTGCGTTTCGGTTTTCGCCCGTTGCCGTCGCAAGGCGTCGATGAATTGTTGGACGTGTTTCGTGGCCTGGCCGGCGAGACCGAGCTTGCCCATTTCGAAGCGACGTTTCGCGGGCCGCCGTTGCCTGCCGGCGATATCGCGCATGCCGAAGCGCGTCGACTCGAAGCGCGCGACCTGGCCGATGAACTCGAATTGCCGATCGGCAACGCGGTGGATTTCTGGACCGAAGCATCGCTGTTTTCCGCCGCCGGTTTGACCGCGCTGGTATACGGGCCGGGCAACATCGCGCAGGCGCACACCGCCGACGAGTGGGTCGCGCTCGATCAACTGCAGCAGGTCACCGAAAGTTACCAAAGGATCATCGAACATGGACGCGCATAAAAACACGCGCTCGACCATCGTGCGGCTGCTCGGCAGCATGGCCAGCGCGAAGGAAATCCAGCAGTATCTCAAGCGTTTTTCGCAACTCGATGCCTCGCGTTTTGCCGTGGTCAAGGTCGGCGGCGCAGTGCTCAAGGACGATCTGGAAAATCTCACGTCGTCGCTGGCGTTCTTGCAGCAGGTGGGACTCACGCCGATCGTGATCCACGGCGCCGGCCCGCAACTCAACGAAGCGCTGGCCGAAGCCAATATCAAGACGCCGATTGTCGATGGCTTGCGCGTCACTTCCGCCGAAGCATTAGCCGTGGTGCGACGTGTGTTCCAGCAGGAAAACCTGAAACTGGTCGAGGCATTGCAGCAGACCGGCTCGCGCGCGACCTCGATGACCGGCGGCGTGTTCGAGGCGGATTTTTTGAATCGACGCAAGTTCGGTTTGGTCGGCAAAGTAACGCGCGTCAATCTCGCGCCGATCGAAGCCAGCCTCAAGGCAAGCTCGATTCCGGTGATCGCCAGCCTCGGCGAAACGGCCGGCGGGCAGATTCTCAACATCAATGCCGACTTCGCCGCGAACGAACTCGTGGTCAAGCTCAAGCCGTACAAGATCATTTTTCTCAGCGGCACGGGCGGCCTGCTTGATGGCGAGCAGAATATGATCGATTCGATCAACCTCAGCACCGAATACGAAGCGCTGATGCAACAACCGTGGCTGCATTCGGGCATGCGTTTGAAGATCGAGCAGATCCACGACCTGCTCGACAAATTGCCGCTGTCGTCGTCGGTGTCGATCACCAAACCGGAAGAGCTCGCCAAGGAATTGTTCACGCATCGCGGTTCCGGCACGTTGCTGCGACGTGGCGAAAAAATCCGTCGTGTGACGCGCTGGAAACAGCTCGACATGGACAAGCTCAAACATCTGATCGAATCCGGTTTCCGGCGCAAACTGCTGCCGGATTATTTCAAGCGCACCGAATTGCATCGCGCCTACGTCAGCGAAAAATATCGCGCCGCACTGTTGCTGACGATGGAAAACGGCATCGCCCATCTCGACAAATTCGCGGTGGCCGACGATGCGCAGGGCGAAGGCCTTGGTCGCGCGGCGTGGCAGGTGATGCGCGAGGAAAATCCACGGCTGTTCTGGCGTGCGCGTGCAGACAATCCGGTCAACGAATTTTATTTTGAAGAAGCCGACGGTTGCATCAAGGGCGAGAAGTGGAATGTGTTCTGGTACGGCTTGAGCGACTTCGCCGAAATTGCATGGTGCGTTGAACATTGTCGAACGCGACCAGCGACGTTGAAGGGATGAGCATGACGCAGAAAATCACGGTCGGCATCGTCGGTGCGCGCGGTTATGTCGGTGTCGAGTTGATTCGATTGATCGCTGCGCATCCTGTTCTGGAATTGCTGTTCGTGAGCTCGCGTGAGCTTATCGGCCAGCCGGTCAGCGCGAGCGTTTCCGAATTTATCGGAACGCTCGCGTACGAAACTCTCGACGCGGAAGCCGTCGCCGAGCGTGGCGTAGACGTCGTGATCCTCGCGTTGCCGAATAGCAAGGCGCGTGACTATGTCGCCGCGCTGGAACGCCGCGCGCCGCAGACGTTGATCGTCGATCTCA
>JANXUW010000241.1 GCA_025351985.1 Pseudolysobacter sp. | reverse complement strand
CTTTTCGGCGACGGATTCTGAGCTGAAAAACGCTGACTGATCACCCCGCGCGCACCGTTTGCGACAACCATCACTGGAGCAAAACCATGAATTATCCGACGAGGATTTTATCGCTGGGCCTCACCAGCGTGTTGGCGACCGCGTGCGGGCACCCGGACTCGACATCCGCTGCGAGTGCCGATCCACGCGCCGCCGCGGCGCAAGCCATCGCCGCTGCGCATGCAGCAGCATCCAGCACCATAACCAATGCAGCTATCCTCGATGCCTGTGCGCTGATCAGCCTCGCCGATGCCGAGAGCGTGCTCGGCACCTCAGCAAAACTCGCCGAACATGCAAAGAACGACAAACACGCCTCGCACTGCCAGTACGATGCGGTCGATCAGAGCCGCGGTTTCAATAGCCTGATGATCGAAATTCATAACGACGAAAATGCTGCCGAGGCCACCAGCGGCATGGCGATGCACCGGCAGATGTACGCCAGCGATGCCGCCGGCAATGTCTACAATTACGCAGCATTGAGCGGCGTTGGCGACGAGGCATTTCTGGCAACCAACAAGGTGCCGGAAGCGGTACTCGCGCAGATGCCGGACATGCTGCAGGACCAACAGATGCTGTTCTTTATCAAGGGCGCGCGGGACGGCAATCTCATCACCAGTTATTCCGGCAAACCGCGATCCAGCGATAACCTCAAAGCACTGGCGCAAAAGCTCGCCAGACATTTTTGATCCCGCCATCCAGGCCGATCAATCATTCTGGTTTGATTGATTCACGCACCATCAATCAAATTCCTGGCCATGCGATACGAGCGCAGCGAAACACGGGATGTCTGCAATCGCTACCTGGCAACGTATATCCCAAGACGAGCAGCCCACACGGCTGTGCCTTCGGAGCGTGACATGATCGCAAGTAGGTTTTTCCTGTCGGGTCGGCAGCTGCGCGGGCCGGTCGTCGCGCTGGTCGTATCGGCCATCGCAACATCGGCGTACGCCTACCCTGGCGATGGCGATCTCGATCCGAACTTCGGCGACAGCTATGTGGGCTACACCATTGTCGATTTCGGCACTGGCGCGGACGGCCATCAGGATGGTGCGCATCGGCTGCTGCGTCAGCCCGATGGAAAATTCGTCGCGGTCGGCAGCGTCGATTCTGCGTATGGCCACGGCCACCAGGCCATCGGTCTCACGCGCATCCTCAACAACGGTCATGTCGATACCTCGTTCGGCGTCGCAGGTACGGGCAAATTCATCTTGAATCCGGCCGCAGGGGAAGACTTCACCGGCAACGGGATAACGTTGCTGCCTGGTGGCCAACTCGTGGTCGCTGGTACGTATTCCCATCCCGCTCCGTTTGGATTGTTGGTCGCTTTTGCCGGAGATGGCAGCACGTTTACCTGGAACAGCGAAGGTCAGAGTGGATCGGCATTCAATGATGTGCTGGCGCTTGCCGATGGGCGGCTGCTGGTGGGCGGTATGGCACCCGGGGTAAATAGTCCTGCCACGAACGACTTCGCGCTGCTCTTGTTTGACAGCGCCGGCAGCTTTATTGAGCAACTCTGGATGCCGTTCGATCTGGGAGGATCAAACAACGATGTCGTACAGCGCATCGCCTTCGTGGCTGCTGCCGATGCAGCCAGCCATCGCCTCGGTTATGTCTACGCGATCGGCTCGGTGGCATTGCCCAACTACGCCAGCGGGCATGCCAATATCGAGTGCGGCATCATCAAGGTCGGCCTCTATTCTAGCGGATCAAAACTGCAGCCCGAGCCCAGCTTCGGCAGCAGCGGCAAACTCGTACTCGACGTCAATGCGGTGTGGTCGGCCGGTCACGGCGGCACGAGCGATGGCAACGCGTATTGCCGCGGGCTTTCCATCGGCAAGGATGGAAGTCTGCTGATCGCCGGGGAGCGTTATTACTTCGGCATCAACAATGATCATGCAACTGCCGACGACAGCATGGGCTTCGTGGTGAAACTTAACGCCAATGGCGTTGCCGATCCTGCATTTGACAGCAGTGGTTTCAGATTTTTCTTGAATGGCGTTTTCGACACAAGCGGCTTGTATGAGGGCTTCTGGTTCTCCTTGATTCAAGGCAATGGTCGACCGGTATTGGGCGGACTGGTTGCCGCGGTTTGTCCCGGCTATGTTCAAAATCGGTCATGGGTCTTGCGTGCCTCTGTTTCGGGTTTGCAGGATGCAACATATTCGCCGTACTTCTGCGATGCGCCGAGACCAGCGACAGACACCGGTTTCGACGTCGCACTGGATGGTGTCATGGATGCCGGCAGAGTGGTCACGGTCGGCAATGTGTTCAGCAGTTACAACTCGACAAGCGCCACGAATTTTGTCTTCATGCGGCATCAAAGCGACCTCATTTTTACCGACAATTTCGACCCCGGTTATTGAGCGAGCGCCGCCGCTTGCCATGCAATCAGCCACACAACCTGTCACCACATCCCGCTCATCGGGCCGATTCCCGCGCTGTCCAGGCGCCTCGCATCCAGCTGTAAAACTGCATGCTCACTAAAAGAGAAGACCATGACCACGCAATGCTCGACCCATCCTTCAAATACTGGCTTATCCGCACAGCGTGCGGTTTCCACTATGACCTGTTCGCCTGTACTCAAGATCACATTCGGCATGCTTTTCGTGGCGTGTTGCATGACCCCGGTCATGGCCACAGAAGACTACGTCAACACGCACGAAAATCGACAGCAGGGGCCGCTACCAAAGAAACTTTCCGGGCAAAATGCAAGCGCGCACAAAGCGCCGAATCCGCATGCGTCGGTGGCCCATACGCAGCCCAAGTCAACGCCGATCAATCCTGTCACCCAGCCGCATCCCGGCAATCCCGTCTCGGCGCAGTCGACTGCGACCAGCGCCAGCAAAAACACCAACAACGGCACCCAGCACGGCATCATCTTCGTTGGCGGACATGCGCAACAAGCGGGCGCGACGCATGCGCTCAATCCGCAGCCGATTCCGCCCGGTCACGCACCTGACAACAAGCGGACTCCGCCCGGCCCGCCAACCCGCAGTCACAGCGGTCATGCCGGCGCGCAGCCCGTGGACGACCAAGCGGCAGACGCCGGACATCAGCACTGAGCAGGCAATGGACAGATTGCACGCCCACGTTAATCGTGTCCCGCGTTGATGGCCGAGCGCATCAACGCATCCCGATTCATGACCTCGCTATCGCCAGGGTTTTGACCGGGTTTGCAGGCGCCGAGCCAGCGCATATCGCTGGTGTTGGTATGCCGTGGCCCGCCATCGCCGCTGTCCGTAGTGGTGACGCTGTGGACACTCTCATCGCCCTCATACGTCAGCACCGAATGCCAGGTCATGATGTGACCGCCGATCGTGCACGCGTTTTCGTAAACATAACTGTCGCCCAAGCGCTGCATGCCGGGCGATTTGCACGCGTATTTTTTCAGCGCATCCTCACCCTTTTCGCGGAATTCGCGCTCGGTGCCCGCGCCGAAACAGATTTGTGTGCGCATCGCCGGCCCGGGATGCAGCGATGTCGTCGACGTGGTTTCCCACAAGCCCACTTTGCTTGGCGGCAACTCAACGGCGCCGACGCTGGAGGCGCACAGTATTGCCGTCAGCATGAAACTAACGCGTACGCTATACGAATAGATTTTCATGGTCTTGTCTCCGGTAATACAACCTACAAAACACCAGCCACGACGTCGCGTAATTATTGCTTGACGAGTTCGACACGGCGGTTTTTCGCCTTGCCTTCTTCGTTGTCGTTGCTCGCAATCGGTGCCGATGAACCAAGCCCTTGCGCGCTAAGTCGATTCGCAGCAAGGCCGTAATTGCCGACGAGTGCCGCGACGATCGCGTCGGCGCGCCGCTGCGAGAGTTTCTGGTTGTAGTCCGCAGCGCCCTGATTGTCGGTGTGACCGGTAATCGCAAGTTTCAGATCGGCATGATCGCGCATCAACTGCGCAATCTGATCGAGCTGCGCTTTGGATTCCGGCTTGATATCGGCTTTGTCGAAATCGAACGTGATGCCATAAATCACCGCCTTGCCGCTACTGATCAAACTTTGATCGAGCGCATTGGCAGTCACCGTCACCAGACCTTTTTCCATCGGCTTGCTTTCGATCAGCAGCACAAATATCGCCGGGCACTGTTGATCGGTTTTGTCTGCCGCCATCACCACGATATACACGTCGCCCTGCGCCCGCGCGAGTTTGGCGAGCAGGTAGCGCGGCCGTTCGCTATTGGTAAATCCGAGCGAGGACTGCGGTGTATTGTCGAGATGATTCAGATGCAGCAATTCCAGCGCCTGACTGGCGAAGTCGCCACCGCACTGCGTATCCGCACACGTCCAGAGCACGCTCATGCCGGCCTTCTGCAAGGCTTCCTGATAGTTGGTAAAAACCTCGATTCCGCTGCGTTCGGGCGGCGCGAAATAGAACAGGCGCGTGCGTTTGCCGGTTACGTTGAGCACTTTCGGCGCGATATTTTCGCCAGCCGCATTTTGCGTGGTCGGACCAAGCGGCAGTGCCGCTTCCTCGAAACCTTTTTGATCCGCACCAAGCAGGAACGAACCCGGATAACGCGCCAGCAGCGGATGATCCTTGCACGCCTCGCAATCCTTGAGATCGTTATCGGCCCAGCTCGATAGCGGCGCAAACAACAAAACGAGAGCGATGAAGCCGAGGCGAAGTTTCATGACGGTGTCCTTCCAAGTGGTGGGGGTTACAAAGTGAACATGTGTGCAAAGTACACAATGCTGCATTATTCGATGACGCGATATTGTCTGGTGGCGGAGACGAAACGGCATCCGTGACTTACTGACCCGGATCGAAGTTATCGCTGAAAATCAGATCGCTCTGATGCCGCATGAAAATGAAATCGGTCGCGGTTGCCGGCTTGATGCTGCTATAGACATTGCCCACGGTCACCACCCGGCCGCCGTCGAATACGCCGTCCAGCGCGACATCGAAACCGGTGTCCGCCGGCGGGCGCGGCGTGTTGCAGGAATACGCCGTGTAGGTTGCGTCCTGTGCGCCCGTGGTACTCGCGCGCAATACCCAGGAGCGATTGCGCAGCGGCGAAAATTGCGGGCAATCGACCGCCGTCAGACCACCGAACAGCGGCAGACCGTTGGCTTGAATCAGCGAGAACCACAAGCCCTCATACAATCCGCTGCCGGTGGTGATGTGTTGCCAGTAAAAGGCGAAACCGGCGCCGTAGCTGAAGTTGTGAAAGCTCGGATCGGCGACGCCGTTGCTATCGAGTTTTGCGACAAAACCCACACTGTCGTCGGCAGTTGCATGGTCATTGTTACCCCCGAAGTAGTAGCGCTCTCCGGCGACCAGCAGACCGCCATCCTTGCGCACGGAAAGTCCGCGGCAATAGGCGTTGCCGTCGATGGCGCCAGCCTGGCCGGCCGACCATGCCGTGTTGAGATCGAGCACGAGTTTGCCGCTGCTGGCGGTGCCGAAACTCGGCTCCAGCCGCAGTCGCGGCGCGGTCGCATACAGCCCGGCCTTGATGATGCCGCACTCGATATTGTGATGCCCGCTGGCATAGTCGGGCAACGTTACCGAGCCGATCGCGTAGACATATCCGAGCCGCTGGCTGGTCGCATCGGCGGCCGGCACAAAGGTGATGCGTTGCACCTGGTCGTTGCCTGACCCGCCGAGGTCGAAGGCCGTTATCAGCTGCTCGATCAAGGCACCGGCGCCGTCGTACAACACGATGGAAAAATCGCTGGCTGTGGGTAAAAACATCCCCGCTGCCGCACCGCCCACGAGCAGCCTGCCGTCGGCCAACGTGAGCACATCGTTGTACGCCGACCCCGGCGCGCCCTGAATATTCCATACCGAAATTCCGCCATTGGCGGGGAACGCGATCAGCGATCCGATCGGCGATGTCGTGCCGATCGTGCTCGCAACCACGAGCCGGCCACTCGGCAGCAAGGTGATGCCGTTGCCGAAGTAGTCGAGCGTGCTGCCGCCGGTGGTGATCGAGCGACCCGGTGTGGCGATATCGCCGAACGAGGTATCGAGCTGACCATTGTTGAGGATGCGCGTGAGGCCGATAGCCTGATGGCCGAAGCCGTTATCGACGCTGCCGACCGCAACGAATTTTCCATCCGGCTGACGCAATAACCGATGCGCACCATCCTGATGCCCGTTCGAGCCGTTGCCGAAATCGATGCTGATGGAACCCGTTTGCAAACCCGGCGTTGTGCTCGGGCTGCCGAAAGCGGGATCGAGATCGCCGTCCGTCGCATACGCAAACCGGGCATATGTCGATACGCCCAAGGCAAGCCCGAACGCACCCCAGCGAATGCATTGGAAAACCAGATTTTTAGTCACGCCCTACTCCCGAAAACCCAGCCGTTCTGGCTGCTGGTGATGGGATATACGTTGCTCAGCGATGATTGCAGACATGCAAATAACCGGACGCTTTCGCAAAGAAACAATCCGCGCCATATCGGTCAGATTTTGCTGAAGCAATCGCGCGCCGATCGCTGCCGCCCGGTGCGATCGGTAACACGCCTATAATCGGCGTTGCTGGAAGCCGCCGGAAATATCGTGCCGTCCATATCGCTCTATCGCATCGGTGAATATTCGATCGACCTCGCCGCACGCGCGATTCGTCGCGGCGATGTGCTGATAGATGTCGAAGCCAAGGTTTTCGATCTGATCGCGTTGCTGCTGAGTCATCACGACCGCGCCCTTTCCAAACGCGAAATCAACGATACCTTGTGGGGCCGGCGTCCCGTGACCGATGCGGCGTTATCGCAACTGCTGAGCAAGGCGCGGCGCGCGCTTGGCGATGATGGCGAATCGCAACATGTGATCCGCACCGTACATGGTCGCGGCCTGCAATGGGCGGCGCCGGTACTGATCGCTGGCACCGAAAAAATCGAAGCCGCGATCGATCCGCAGCCAATACCATCGCCAGCCGCGGTGAAATCGCCAGCGCGGGCTGTGCGTGGCTGGTGGCTGGCGGCGCTCGCCGCGTTGCTGTTGATCATGGCGGCATTGTTGATCCCGCATTTTCCACCGAGCGCAGCGGATGGCCACGCCCTGTCGCGTGTCGCGGTGCTGCCGATCACCGACAAGACCGCTGAGCCGGGTCTGGCGTGGACACGCAACGGGTTGATGGGCCTGATCGCGAGTCTGCTGCAGGAACAGGGCAAGGTCGAAGTGATCGGCGCGCAGGTCGTGCAGAGCGTGGTCGGCGCGCGCGACAGCTTCGATGAAACCGCGCTGGCCGCGCTCGGAAAATCACTCGGTGCGACGCATTTTGTGAGTGGCGAATTGCGTCGGGTCGGCTCGTTGTACGAACTGGAATTGCGCCTCAGCATTCATGGCTCGATCGAACATCGCGAGACCTTGCGGGCGTCCTCGCCGACGCCACTGGCGGTGGATTCGGTCGCACGCATCCAGCGCTGGCTCGGTGTCGTTCCGCTCGCGCCTGCATCCGGCGACGATGCCGATATCCGCAACCCGTTTCTCGCCGAGGCATATGCGCGCGGCCTCGACGCCGCGGCGCACGGCGACGAGTCCAGTGCGAAGAAATATTTTCAGATCTGCCTCGACCAGGATCCCGGCCTGCTGTGGCCGCGCTTGCGGCTTGCCACGTCACAGGGATCGACCAACGAGATCGATGCCAGCATCGAAAATGCCAAGCGCGTGGCGGATGCCGCGCGTCAACGTGGTGATCGCGATTTGCTCGTGCTGGCCTTGCGTCAGCTCAGCACATCGGCGTATTTCAAGGGCGATGGCGATGCCGCCGCCGGTTATCTTGATGAAGCCTTGTCGCTGTTGCCGGACAACAGCCAGCCACTGACTCTGGCCGGCGTGCACTCGACCTACGGCGCAGTCGAAATCAAGCGAGGTCATCTCGCCAAGGCGCGCCAGCATCTGGAGCTGGCGTTGCCGTTGACACGCGCCGCCGGCAGCCGGCGCAACGAGTCGAGCGTACTGGCCAACCTTGCGATCGTCGATGGCGAGCAGGGCCATTTCAAAGAACGACTGATGCATTTTCGCGAAGCGATCGATGCCGCGCGCGAAGCCGGCTCGAAGGATCTGGAAATGCGTGAACTCGGTGGTCTCGGTGCGGCCGAATTCGATGCCGGCCACGCCCTGACCGCGGTGCCGATGCTCAAACAAACGTTCGCCCTCGCGCGCGAGTTATCCGACCTGCATACCCAGGTGCATGTCGGCACCAATCTCGCGCGCGCGCTCGCCACATTCGGCCACTTCGATGCCGCGGAATCGCTGGCGCAATACGCGCTCGACATTGCGCTGCAAAAAGACAACAAAAACTGGCAGGCGAAAGCACAGTGGGCGCGCGGCGTGATTGCCGAGCAGCGCGCCGCATGGAGCGATGCCAGCGCCGCGCTGGATTCCGCACACCAACTTTTCGCTGCGGTGAAAGCGAATCTGGATGACGCCGCGGTGCTCGCCGATGCCACGCGTATCGCCACGCGCGGTGGCAATGTCGCCGCGGCAGAACACGCTGCGGCGGCGCTGGCCTTGTTGATCCAGGCGGATCCGGCAAATCCGGAAATGGCAACGATGCAGCCGCTGGTGCAAACCCAGCTGCAATACGTCCACGGTCAACGCGCGGAAGCGATCGCCGCGTTGCAACGCCTGGTCGATGCCAATGCCACACGTGCCGACGGACCGCCGAAGCTCGATGCATTGCTGCTGCTCGGTCGCTGGTATGTGGAAGCAAACGATGCCACCGCTGCTTTGGCGCTCATGGCACAGCTCGCGCCGTGGCTCGAACAGCAACCTGAGGCCATCGCGCTGCGTATTGCTGCATTGCGTGGCACCAGTCAGACGGACGCTGCCGATGCCGAACAAAAACGATCGGATCAACTCAGGCAGTCGGCGGATTTGATCATCGATTCCGCCCTGCTGGCGCCGGTGATTTCGACGGCCAACCCTGCTCCGCAAACATCGAAATAGCGGCATTCATTCCCGCGTCCGTCGGCCTTGTTCGCGCACTCGATTCGCAAGATCCAACAGCGCAAACGCGCCTGAAATCCGCCCCGTCACGATTCGTCGCGATTCACTCACGAATCCGTCAAGACCCAAGTTGACCGCGCTGCTGCAATACGCACCGGCGCAACCTCGGGAGAACGGACATGCCCAACATTCAGAAAATCAGCCATTCGATGCGGATTGTGATCCTGCTGATACTGCTCATCATTGCCGGATCAGCAACGGCGCTGGCCCCAGGCGCAGATGGGGTGAAGCTGACGATTCCGGTCAGCGGGATCAGTGATTACGCGCAGGCGGTCGTACGCGATCCGAGCGGCAATATCGTGCTGGCCGGCAGCAACGGCGGCAACTCATCGGTGCTCGTGCGCCTGACCCAAGCCGGCGCACTCGATTTATCGTTCGGCATCAACGGCATCGCCATCAACGATCTCAACGTGAGTCGGGGTGACGCTTTGCGCGCGCTCGTGAGTCTCGATGATGGCCGTTATCTCGGTTGCGGCAGCTTCAACACCGTCGCCACCAGCTACGATTTTTTTGTGGCGCGCTTCAGCAGCACGGGTTTCGCCGATGTCGGTTTCGGCGCGGGCGGCGTGGCCGTGACCCCGTTCACTGGCGCGAGTCAAACTTCGACCGATCAATGCAACGCGCTGGCCGTGCAAAGCGATGGTTCCATTGTCGCCGCCGGCATGACTACCGTCGCCGGTCATCCCCATGTTGCGTTGGTCCGTTACACGAGCAGCGGCGCGCTCGATACGGGTTTCGGCACGGGCGGCCTGGTCGATATCAACGCCGCCGCTTTGGTGAACGGGGATTCCGAAGCCCGCGCGCTGGTGTTGCAAGCGGATGGCAAGCTGCTCGTCGCGGGTTACGCGTTCGGATCGGGCACCAGCGATTTGCTGGTCATGCGCTTGAACACCGATGGCTCGCCGGATGGCAGTTTCGGCAGCGGCGGCATCACCCGCACGGCGGTCGGGGCGAGCGACGACTTCGCCAATGCGATGGTGCTTCAGCCCGACGGCCGTATCGTGGTTGCCGGATCGACATATGCGACGGGTGGCCAGCGCGATTTTGTACTCGCGCGCTACACCACGGCAGGTCTGCTCGATCCAAGCTTCGGCAGCGGCGGCGTCGTGACCACAGCCGTTGGGCCGAGCGACGACTTTGCTTATTCGCTGATCCTGATGCCGTGGGGCCGACTGGTCGCGGCCGGTTCCGCGCGCATCGACACCAGCACGGCCGGCACCGATCTGGCCGTGGTTGCCTACAACGCGGATGGCAGTCTCGATCATTATTTCGGTACCGGCGGCAAACGCATGCTCAATATTTCCGCGTTCAACGACGTCATTTACGGACTGGCGAGCGACATCAACGGTGGCCACTTCTGGGCGGTCGGCACTGCCTACGGATCGCCGACCACGGCGCAGGATTTTCTCGCGGTCGAGTTCGGCCTGCCGGATACGATTTTTCGCTACGACTTCGAAACAAGAAACACGCCATGATTCATCGTCACAAGCACGCCAGTTTGATCCGAACCACAGCCGCGCTGATCGCGCTGATCGCAGCGGTCGCAGCGCAGGCAAGCCCGCAATATTTCATCGTCGGCAACACCCAGGGCGGCCACGGCCACTGCGAGTACGAGACGATCCAGTCGGCACTCGATGCCGCACTCGCGAACGGTCCGGATCTGGATTACGTGTTTGTCACCAACACCAGTAGTTATACCAATCAGGCGCTGGTCGTCGGCAATCAATCGGTGTTGATCGAAGGCGGTTACGACGATTGCGATCTTTCCTCACCCGGCCCGTCGGCGAGCATCGTCGGCGATTATGCGCACAGCGTGATCGACATCCAGACCGGCCCTTCCAGCGGACGCGAAATCACTTTGCGCCATCTCGATTTGAGCGGCGGCGATGCGCCGTTCGGCGGCGCCGTGCATATTCTCGGCACTGCGTACGTGTTGATCGAAGGCGTGGCCATGCACGACAACAAGGCCACTTACGGCGGCGGAATTTCGAGCGCGCAGGCGATACTCGCGATCGGCAAGGATGTCGCCATTCTCAACAACACCGCGCGGCGCCTGGGCGGCGGCATGTACCTGCAAGGCGGCACGGTGCGCATCCAGAACGATCGCACCACGATCGGCTCCAATCTTGCTCAGTACGATCCGGCCAACCTGCCTTCGGGATTGGGCGGCGGCATTTATGGCACGCGTTTCGGCACCACGCCGCTGGATATTCTTATCAGCCCATGGCAATACCAGGCCGGCGATCCGCGCCCACCGATCAGCGGATTGTCGATCAGCAACAATCGCGCGGATGATCGAGGCGGCGGTGTTTATCTCGACGGCCCGAGCGTGAGTTTGATCGCGAAGGAAACCAGCCTCACCAGCAACAGTGCGGCAAATTCCGGCGGCGCGGTGTTCATGTATAACGGCAGCAACCTGCAGATGTCGCGCGATTTTCCGGGCAGCCCGGCGGTGCCACAATGCGCGAATTATCTGCAATGCAATGTGATCCGCGGTAACAGCGTCGATCCACACAGCAATTACGTTGCAGCGGGCGGCGCGATCAATGTGCAGGTCGGCACCGTGCGGCTGATCCAGACGGCGGTACTGCAAAACTCGGCCGACGCCGGTTCCGCGATCAACGCTGGAAGTATTGCCGGCGCGCCGAATCCGCCAAACACGATACGTCTGCAGGGCGCACTGATCAGCCGCAACAACTGCGTCCACAGCTCGAACTTCCAGCCGTGCAGCACGATCAATATGAGCGCTGGCGCCGATATGCGCATCAGCTACAGCACGCTCGCCGACAACATCCATGCCAGCGGATCGTCGCCCATGGAAATATATTCGTACAGTGGCGCCGGCAGTTCGCTGACATTGCTGTCGTCGATTCTGCAAAGCGCGGCGGGCGTGCCTATCGTGTTTCAAGGCGGCGCCACCAGTTATCAAACCGATTGCGTGATCAGCAGCAATTCCGCGTTGACGATGGGTACCCGCAGCCAGGTCGGAGTGCCGGGTTTCAACAATCCGGCGAAGTTCGATTACCGCCTGCGCTCGAAATCGCTGGCCACCGATTATTGCGACAACGCCAACACGCTCAACGACGATTTCAACGATCTGGCACTGTACACGCGCGGTTTCGACGATGCGCAACACGGCAATCTTTACGGCCGATTTGATATCGGCGCATTCGAGTCGGATCACATTTTCGGCGGCGGTTATGAGTAGCGACCATGCCCATCGATGGCTGCGCCGCGCGACCCGACCAAACAGCGGCGTATCCCGTTTGCCATCTTTGCGCATCCTCGGCTTCGTACTGATCTGGTTTGCCAATGGAATTTGTCATGCGGATCCGGTCTGCGTAAGCAACGAGACCGAGCTGCGCCAGGCGTTGATCGACGCCGCCGTCAGCGCAAATTTCATCGACGAAATCCGGCTGATGCAAGGCACGTATTTCACCGGCGGGCAGATGTTCAGCTACAACACCGCGCAGCCGCACAACCTGAGCATTTCCGGCGGCTGGTATCTTGATCATGACCCTTGCGACTTTCAGCACCCGCAAGCCGGCACCACGATTCTGGATGGCCAAAACGTCACAGCCGTGCTCAGTATCAGCAACACCGGCGATGCTCCGGGTACGGAGCTGTCGATCAGCAATCTGACCTTGCGCAACGGCGCGACCAGCACCAATGGCGAATCGGCCGCGGTGGCGCTGTTCGGCGCGCTCGAACAGGATCTGCGCATGCAGAATGTCATTGTTCTGAGCAGCCACAACATGAGGCAGCCGCCGCTCAGCATCTTCACCAACGTAGTCACCTTGAACAGCTTTGCCAACGTCTATTTCATCAATAACGTGATCGGCGATTCCAGCAGCAATTATGCGAACCTCGCGGTCTTCGCCGAGTACCCGACGCAAACCGTCTACATGCACAACAACTCGCTGTCGCTCAATGGCTCGGGTTTCGGTGCCTTGCTCGATTCAGCCGGCGGCACCGCATTCCGACTGGTGAACAATGCCATCGTTGGCGGGATCGACTTCAACAGTCGCAACTCCAGCGACCCGATTCACATCTGGCTATACAGCAACCTGGGCTCGTGGGGTTACAGCAGTATCGTCACTGCGCCGATTGTCCAGGCCGATGTCGGCAACGATCCCGGCATAGATCCACGTTTCATTGGTGCGCTGGATTTTCGTCCCGCCGCCGGTTCGCCGCTGGTCAATCGCGGTTTGAACGCACCGTTCGGCGGGTCCAGCAGCTACGATCTGGATGGCAACCCACGTGTCGGCTTGGGCATCATCGATGTCGGTGCGTATGAATCAACCCGCGAGCGTATTTTCGCGACCGGGTTCGAATAAGACGCACGATGCAACTCGTTGCTGGCGGAGTGAGAAAATATATCGCTACTGCGCGGCCTGCGCCGAGGCAACAGTCGCCTGCGATAAACAGTCGTGTGGCGCGAGCGGCGCTGGGGCGTCGGCACGCAGTGTCAGTCGCGAGGTAAGTTGTACAAGGCGCCGCACGTAAGCATCGGTAAACACCGTGGCGCATGCGCGTGTGAGATGCGAATACTCGGGCAGGTTCAAACCCTGCATTGCCGCATCATCGTCGAAATGGATGCCGCGCACATCGGCGCCGGCGAGTAATGCATCCCAGCCCTTGGCACGCGGCAGGCGAGGCTCTTCGATCGCGCGCAATACCGGATCCGACGGTGGCCGCACGAACACCACTTCGCCACCGCGCGCGCGGATCGCGGCCACGGCCTTGCGTGTGGTCGCGAGGGTCATCGTGATGATGTCATCGGCAATCGGCGGGCCAGCGAATAGCAGGCCGGTCCAGATCACGCGGGCGTGCTCGCGCAAGTAATCGTCGTGCTCGATGCGCGGCCACATCCAGGCCTGCCGATCGTCCGCATTGACGATGATTTTCCAGACCGAATCGTACGGGCCTTTGACGCCGGCACGCAGATCGGGATCGAGTCGCAATACAAGTTTGCTGAGCCGATAATTCTCGTCGAGAAATCCGAGCACACGCGCCAAGTCGCGATACAACCAGAACGAGATGTGTTGCGCCGGCGATTCATAGCGATAACGATTCAGCGCATCGCCCATCAACCCGGTTTCCTTGCGGAAATACGAAAGATCGGCGATGCCGACGATCGCGAGGCCTTTGAAGTTCGGATCGGCGGCGAGATTTTCCAGAAACGGGCGCGCATTGGTGCCTTCCAACGCCAGTTGCACGGGACGCACGCCGGTGAGTGCGGTGAAGCGATCAAGATCGGTATCGAACAAGATACGCGAATCGCCGACGATCGCCACGGCGACATCTTCGGTATCGATACGCCGACGTTGTTCGGCCCACGCCGACGGTCCATCGCCGAGATCGCCCGGTTCGAGTCCGAGCTTGCGCATGCGCCATTCCCACAGCCCGGTCAACAGCAGCGTCAGCGCGAGCGCAACGATAAACATGGCGCGCCATGGCCGCGGCGGAATCGGACGTTCCGGCACGGGCTGCGCCACGCCGGGACGATCCGCCGCGGTCAATCGCTCGGGCACGGATTCATGCGTGCCGACTTTCTCAGAACCGGCTTTATCAGAACTGGCTTTATCAGAACCTGCTTTATTAGAACTGGAAATAGATGAACGCATTGCCGCTGCCTTGTTCGATGAGGATGGCGAATGCCATGCAGGCCCACACCATCGTGAGCAGTGCGACCGGAGTGCGCGCGATCAACGTTTCGAGAGTGCTGTTGCGCATCAGCCAATGTGTCGTGACGAGCCCGCCGATGATGACCGCGACGATAATCAGCTGCACCGCGGAAATGATCGGCACCGCGGCCGTGTTCATTCCGAGCATGCCGCTCAATACCAGCCACGCCTTGGCGAAACCCTTGGCGCGGAAAAATACCCACGTCACGTTGATCAATACATACGTCAGTACAGCGAAGCCAAACAACGCAAGCGCGTTCGGACGATAGGCGGAAAAACGTCGTCGCAAGGCGCGCTCGACGCCCAGATAAAACCCGTGCAGACCACCCCAGACGACAAACGTCCAGCTCGCGCCGTGCCACAAGCCACCGAGCAGCATCGTCGCCATCAGGCTCAGGTAAGTGCGCGCTTCGCCATGCCGATTGCCGCCGAGCGGGATGTACAGGTAATCGCGCAGATACGATGACAAAGTGATGTGCCAGCGCCGCCAGAAATCCGAGAAACCGATTGCCGCATACGGAAAGCGGAAGTTGTCCGGCAACGCGAATCCAAGACACATCGCCACGCCGATGGCGGTGGTCGAATAACCGGCGAAATCGCAGAAGATCTGGCCGCTGAATGCGAGCGTCGCGGCCCACGCATCGAGCGCGCCGGGAATCCGCGCGCCGTCGTAAACGAGTTCCGCCGCACCGGCGAGAAAACCGTCGGCGAGTACGACTTTTTCAAACAACCCGAGCGTGATCAGGGCAAGGCCAAAGCGCAGTTGATCGGCACTGGCGCGACGCGGTTTTTCGAACTGCGGCACGAGTTCGGTCGGGCGCATGATCGGCCCGGCAACGAGGTGCGGAAAAAACGTGACGAACAGCGCGAAGTCGAGAAACTCCCGCGTCGGTTCGGCCCGACGCAGATACACATCCAGCGTGTAGGACATCGTCGCAAAGGTGTAGAACGAGATGCCGACCGGCAGCACGATGGCGAAATCCGGCGGCTGATAATCGACACCGGCTGCGGCCATCAGCACACGAAAATTATCGAGCAGGAACGTGCCGTATTTGAAATAGGCGAGCACGCCGAGATTGGCGATCACCGACAACAACATCCACGCGCGGCGGCGTGATGCGATCTGCGAATGCACGATGCGCTGCGCCGCGTACCAATCGACCACAGTCGACAGCCACAGCAATACGACGAACGGCGGATTCCACGCCGCGTAGAACAGATAACTTGCTAGCAGCAGATTGATTTTTTTCACACGCCACGAAAACGGCAGCGCGTGCAGTGCGAGCACAAGCGCAAAAAAAACCACAAACGTCAGTGAATTGAAAACCATCGCCTTCCCCACGAATTGCGACTGTTGCCATGCGCTCGAGTGAGCGCTTCACCGCGCGTTCCCGAGCGCGGCATGGCGTGCATGATGCCTGTAAAACGCATGTGCGGCAATTATGCCTTTGTCATGCAAGCTTTGCCGAGTCGTCGGGTCGTGCAGTTGGGCGGCGACGCGGATCTAGCGTCGAATATCAAAACGCTGCTCGCCGAGAAACGCGGCCACATCGGCTATTTCGAGTCGCAGGAAATCGGCCGGCACCGAATGTTTCAGGCAGGCCGCGGCGAGGCCGAAATTCAAGCTGTCGGCATCGTTCATTCCACTGCACAAGCCGTGCAGCATGCCTGCCGCAAACGCATCGCCGCCACCGACGCGACCGATAATCGGCGTGACGCTGTAACTCGGCGTCTCCAATCTGTTGTCGCGAGTGAACAGCGTGGCCGAGAGCTCGTGATGGTCGACGCTATGTTGACGGCGCTGGGTCGCAGCGATGCGCTTGCGTTGCGGAAAAGCGGCGAACGAATGGGCGGCGCACGGCATCAACGTCAACGCGATCGCAGCGGGCTATTTCGCGACCAACAATTACGACCGCATTGCGCGAGGGCGAGGTGCGTAATCGAACCATCTTCGAACGCATTCCGGCGGCACGCTGGGGCGATCCGGCCGATCTCGGCGGTGCGGCGGTGTTGCTCGCCTCACGCGCCGCCGACTACGTGCACGGTGCCGTGTTGGCGGTCGACGGCGGCTGGCTCGCGCGCTGAGCGCCGCCATAGTTGGCAAACGGCGGTGACCACGTCGAGATTAAGCCGCCGCCGACGTCATCTTGTCTAACGCACCGGCGGTGCTCGCACAGCGGGCGAAATGCGACACGGAAAAGTCCGCGCGCGAGTCGCGTTTTATGGTCGGGCGATCGTCCCTCACCGGCTGCTTCCTGTCGGGAGCAGCGGCAAATTGCGCGGGATTATCGTCGCCGTGAAAAATGTCAGCGAAGGCCGCGATAGACCTCTCTTGCGGCATGACGGTTTGATCGGGGATTTCGTGATCCATGCCAGGCCCGGCATAACGAAAGTCGGAACGCATGATGAAGTTGACCACGCCGCCGATCGCCTCCGCTCCGTACACGGCGCATGCGCCATAAGGCAACACGTCGATACGCTCCACGCGATTGCTCGGAACGGCATCAGTATCATTGCTCGAGACTCGCTGACCATCAATCAGCAGCAGCGGACGTCGTTGCCCGAGGCCGCGCAACGCCACAAAGGCACTGCCCGAACCCTGACTACTGT
>JANXUW010000140.1 GCA_025351985.1 Pseudolysobacter sp. | reverse complement strand
GGTCGAATCGCACATCCCTGGCGTCCCCTACGACGCCGGTCTTTCGGCGCCACTGCGCGAGGAGATCGCGCATTCCGCGCACACTATCGAAGGCATCGCGGCGTACCGCACGGGCAACATGATCCAGCGCGACGACGATGGTCGCCGCATGGGTTCGCTCAAAGCGATGCTCGTGGAACCGAAGGTGTTCGATCTGCTCGGCGTTCGACCGGCGTTCGGTCGTCTGATCACTGATACCGACGTGGCTGTGGGCGCGGCGCGCAGCGTCATGCTGACCTGGGACGAATGGCAGACACGCTACGGTGGTGACGAAAATGCGATTGGTCGCACGCTGCGACTGAATGACAAGGACTATCACGTCATCGGTGTACTGCCAGAACGATTCCGGTTTGCCAGTACCGAGACACGCCTCTGGTTGCCACTCGGATTCACTGGCGAAGAACGGGCGCGCGCGCAGGCCGGCAACTTCAGTGGCACGCTAGCGATCGCACGTCTGCGCGGCGAAGGCGATCTTGCAACCGCTTCGGATGAGCTGACCCATATCGCCAAGGCAATGCCGGAACTCAATGGCGCGTTCGGCGACAGCTTCAAGCTGCGCGTGGAACCCATGCGATCACTGTGGGTCGGCGAGCGCCGCGACACGCTGTTATTGATGCTGCTGGCCGCATCGATGGTGTGGCTGGTCACCGCGGCCAACGTCACCAATCTGTTCCTCACGCGGGCACTGGAGCGTCGCCATGAAACCGCGTTGGCCGCGATGCTCGGCGCGACGCTCCGGCAACGCGCGCGTGCTTCCGTGACTGAGGCGGCGGCGCTGTGCTCGGCCGGCGTCGTGCTCGGTTGCGCGCTGCTGCCCGCCGGGCTGGAACTGCTGCGCCATTTCGACCTGCTGCCGAAGGGCACGCCGCAGGTGATCGGCATTGATGCGCCGACCATCGCGTTGCTGCTGACGCTTTCATTCTTGCTGTGCGTGGTGCTCGCCTTCGTCGGGCTGTCGGTACAGCGCGGCAACCTCAACGACATGATTCGGGGCGGTGGCTCGCGCCAGACCGCCGGAAGCGCGGCGCAGATGGCGCGCAAGACACTCGTCATCGTGCAAGTCGCGCTCACCGTCGCGTTGTTGTTCGGCACCGGCGTGCTGCTGCACAGCTCGCAGAACCTGCTCGCCGAGGACGTCGGCTTCCAGCGCGATCGTCTGCTTTACGTCAGCTTGGGCGGCCTCGTTCCGGCCAGTGCAACGCCGGAACTGCGCACTGCACGCTTGACGGAACTCGTCGAACGCGTGCGCGCCCTGTCCGGGATCGCGCAAGCCGGACTTGGCAGCCTGGTTCCATTCGACAACATTGCGGGGACAACTTACACGCCACCCGGCCAGGAAGACGCCAAGGAGAAACCGTTCGCCTACGACCATCAGGTCGATGTTGGTTACTTCGCCGCGCTCGGCATGCCGATCCTGCGTGGTCGCAATTTCGGAGCCGACGACATGCGCGCCAAGGCGTCGGTCGTCATCGTCGATGAGATGTTCGTGAAGCAGCATTTCGGCGAGGCCGATCCGCTCGGCAGGCACTTCAAGATCGGCGTCGGATCGGGCCAGCCGGATCGCGAGGTCATGATCGTCGGCGTGGTGCCGACGGTGAAGCAAAGCTCGATCGACGAAGTCGCTGATCGCGTCGCCCTCTACCAGCCGGACGCGACGCCGCCTTTCGCGACGCTGCTTGTGCGCACGACGGTCGATCCATCCGCGTTGATCGCGCCGCTGAAGGTACTCGGCGCGGAAATCGCGCCGAAAGAATCCATCGGCCCCATCGTCGCGATGAACGAACGCATCGCCGATACCCTGCGCGACCGCGCACGGATCAACACGCTGCTCGGCCTACTTGGCGCAACCGCGCTGCTGCTCGCCGCCGTCGGCTTGTACGCAGTGCTCGCCTATGCCGTGCGTCTGCGCGTGCCGGAGTTCGGTGTGCGCATGGCGTTCGGCGCAAGCGCTGCGCGCGTGCAACGCATGGTGCTTGGCCAAGGCATGCGTCTGATCTGCGCTGGCCTGCTACTGGGCGCACCGCTGGCTTGGATGTTGGCGCATGCATTGGCATCGCGGCTGTACGGAGTCGGCCCATTGGATCCGCCTACGCTGATCATTGTCACACTATTACTCGCTACGATCGGTCTTGCCGCCTGCTGGTGGCCGGCGCGGCGCGCCGCACGAACGGATCCGGTTGTGGCGTTGCGCCACGAATGAATCTTCCCGTCTCCTCACCAAGGCCATCGAAATGAAACTTGCCGATTTTCGTTTTTCCCTGCGCCGTTTGTCGCGCAGTCCCGGCTTCAGCATCACCGTGATTCTGCTGCTCGGTCTCGCGTTCGCAGCCAATGCCGGCGTGTTCAGTGTGATCTACGGCCTGCTGTACAAACCGCTGCCGTTTGCGCAGAGCGAACGGCTGGTTGAACTCGATACGCGACTGATGGGATTGTCGTTCAATACCGGGGTGTCGGCGCCGTATTTGCTCGAACTCGCGCAACATGCAAAAACGCTGCAAGGTGTCAGCGGTTATCGCGAAGAACTGCCGACGCTGCAGGATGAGACCGGCCGACCGATCGTGTCCCTGCATGCATCGCGGCTGCAGCCGAGCGCCTTCGCGCTGCTCGGCGCGCAAGCCGCGGCGGGACGACTACTCGGCGACGAAGACACCGCAAATGGCGCCGCTCCCAGCGCGGTTGTCAGCGCAGACTACGCACGCACGCACTACGCCAGCGACGCGTCGGCCATCGGTGCACGGATGCGACTTGAAGGCACGGATTTCCGCATCGTCGGCGTGCTGTCCGGCGATTTCCACTTCCCGTCGCGTAAAACCGAAGTGTGGCTGCCGCTGGCTTTTTCCGAACAGGAACGCGCGCTGCAGCACAGCACGACATTCAACGGTTTGCGGGCGATCGCGCGTCTCGCGCCAGACCAGACCGTGGCCGCGGCAACCAGCGAAATCACGACACTGGCGAATGGCATGGAGGAGCTCAAAGAGACTTTCGCCACGGCTGGGCTGCAGCTTCGCGTATTGCCACTGCGCACGCACTGGCTCGGTGATCGCCGCCCGGCGCTGGAGTTGATGCTGCTGGCGGTGATGATGGTGCTGCTGGTGACGACCGCGAACGTGTGCAACCTTTTTATCGCGCGGCTGTTCGGACGTCAGCATGAAGCCGCGTTGCTCGATGCGCTGGGCGCCGGCCCGTGGCAACGCCTGCGCCAGACGTTTGCCGAAGCGCTGCTGTTGAGTGCGAGCGCGGCGATGCTGGGCTTCGCGCTGTTGCCGGGCGGTTTGATTTTGCTGCGGCATTTCGATCTGCTGCCGAACGATGCGCCGCAGGCAATCGGCATCGATCCAGCGACGCTGTTATTCGTCGCCGCGCTGGCAATGCTGATCGCCATTTCGATGGCCGCGTGCAGTCTGTGGTTCAAACGCACCGACCTGCACGAAGCACTCAAGCAAGGCGGCCTGCGCCACACCGCCAGCCGCGGTGCGCAGCGCGCGCGCGCGACCCTGATCATGACGCAGATCGCGATGACCGCCGCGCTGTTGACCGCCACCGGTCTGCTGTTGCGCAGCTCGCAGCGGCTGCTCGCGGAGGATGTCGGGTTTGATCGCGATCATCTGGTTTTTGCGCATCCCGACGCAATGATGTCCACTCACGGCGACGCGCAACGGGCACTGCTGCACAGCATGGTCGAGCGCGCGCGCGCCCTGCCCGGCGTGACCCATGTCGGCATCGGCAGCATGGCGCCGTTCAGCAGCAGCGCCAGCGTGAATAATTTCACGCCGCCGGATCACGAAGATATCCAGCCGCAACCTTCGGCCTATCGCGCCCTGGTCGATGCGGAATATTTCGCCGCGCTCGGCGCACCGATTTTGCGTGGCCGCGCGTTCACGCCTGAGGAAGCGCGAGCGAAGTCGCCGGTCGCGATCGTCGATCAGACCTTTGTCGATCGTTATCTCGGCGCGCGGGACCCGATCGGCCAGCGTCTGCGCGTGGGTGTCAACGATGGCAGCAACAATGACGACACGATGCGCGAACTGACCATCGTCGGCATTGCCGCCACGGTGAAACAGAAAGCGCTCGACGAATCCGCCGACCGCGTTTTCATCTATCAGCCCGACGATGCACCGCCCGATCCAGCGCTGCTGTTGCGCTCGGAGATCGCACCCGACGCGCTGGTGCAACCGCTCGAACGCTTGTTCAAGGAACTCGCACCGCTCGCGTCCGGTGGCGAGATCGTCAGCATGCGCTCACGCATCGCCGATACGCTGCGCGATCGCGAACGCCTGAACACGCTTCTGCAATTGCTCGGTCTGATCGCGCTCGGTCTTGCCAGCGTCGGTTTGTATGCCGTGCTCGCCTACACGGTGCGCCAGCGCTCGACCGAATTCGGCGTGCGCATGGCGCTTGGCGCGAGTGCCGCGCAACTGCAGCGCGCGGTGATCGGCCAGGGTTTGTGCTGGGTCGGCGGCGGACTGTTGCTCGGCGCGCCGCTGGCCTGGGCGCTGGTGGCTGCGCTGTCTTCGCGACTGTACCGAATCGGTCCGTTCGATCCGCCGACGCTGATCGTGATCGTACTGTTGCTCGGCAGCATCGGACTCGCTGCGTGCTGGTGGCCGGCGCGCCGTGCCGCCCATACCGATCCCGTGGTGGCACTGCGCAATGAATAACCCAACTTATCCGAGGACCCACACATGATCCATCTCAGCAATCTCGAAAAATCCTACCCGCTCGCGGGCGCCCGCAGCTGGGTG
>JANXUW010000762.1 GCA_025351985.1 Pseudolysobacter sp. | reverse complement strand
GCAAATTCTGCTGCTTGGGGCCGAACACCGGATTCTCGATCGGCTGTTTGGTGCGGCTGGATTTTTTTTCCTTTACCGTTTGCAACTCATCAAGCCGTTTGATGAAAAGCAAATACGTCATCTGCTCGATCACCTCCATCGGATTGGAAATGCCGCCGCTCCAGAATGCGTTCCAGATTCCGTCTACCTGACTCTTGATGCTGCCTGTGATCATGGATTTATTGTTGCCTGCCATCGGTGGGATATTTGATGGCAGGGAGTTTAACGTGGATGAGCTGCGTTGTTGCGTACGTACTCAACCGCGGGAAAACCGCTATCGGCCGATACGATTACGGCGCCTCAAACCCACCGCGAAAAATCTCGTTGGTAGCCAGCGTCAGCACGCGCGCCGCGGCGAAATCCGCCGGCGCCATGAAGTCATTTCGGTTGGCGACAATATCGAGTTTGCCGGCCGAATCGAGCACCGCGCCGACCGCGCCGTAGACGCCGCCGGAAATATCGATGATCGACTGGCCGTTGTTGCCGAAGCCGGTCATCGCGCTGCCGTCGGTGCCGTTCACCACGACACCTTGCCACCGCTGCCGAAGCTGGTATCGGGCTTCCCGTTGGCATTGAGTTTTATCACGGCGGAATCGACGCTGGTTTTGCTCGATTGGCCGCCGAGATAAATATTGCCGGCGCCGTCGCGAACGATCGTCCACGCCAGATCGGCGCTGGCCGTATCGATGTCGATGAAGACCTTGCCGGCGGTGCCGAAGGTGGTATCGAGATCACCCGGCGCGGCATGCGCATGGCCGAGCAGCAGAATCAGCAAAAATCCGATGATTCGTGTTGCGCCGCTGGCGTTATCGTGTGGCTTTGCGGCCGAGGAATTTTTCATTTTTCGTCACTCCGATGTCGTCACGGAGTAATGCGAAAAACGGCGCCGCGCAGTCTCATCGTTGCTGCAAAAAAATCGATATCGTTGTCGCGAACTCGGGCGGCAAAACGTTGTTATGAAAACTCAGATGAATGCCGCACTCCATTCGACCAGCCGCCACTGGCTGACGAGTCCGTGCACGACAAACGGATCGTTGCTCGCGAATTCTTCCGCGGCCTCGCGCGTGGTGAACAACGCCATCGCACCTTCGGGCGGATTGCCGAGCGGCCCCGCGGCGATCAGAACACCGCGCGCATGAAACTCGTCCAGCATCGCGCGGTGCGCGGGGTAATGTGTCGGGATTTTCGCTAACGCTCCAGGCGCCATATCGTAGAAACAGACAATTTTCATGGTTGCTCCTGGGTCTGACATTGATCGAATTGGTTTTGTAAAATCTCGCAGCAATTATGCGATCGACAACTGAAAAAAACCGCAATCAGTTCAGCGCGGATGGGTTTGGGCTACGGCGTTATGGCGGTGCAGCGATCACCGTGCTGCGACTTGCCGATCATGCCGGCACGGCGCTGTCAGTGCGCGTTAGCCGAAAATATCGGCAGCAGGATCAGTAAACCCTATACTGCCGGCATGCCGAATATCCTGCAAAACTCCGTTTTGATCGCGCTGCTTGTTGCCACAGTCGATGCGGGTGCGGCGCAGAGCGTGACCTTGCCGGGCTGGGTCTGCACGCATCCCGACGCGATTTTCATCAATGGTTTCGAGATCGGATCAGTGGCTGTTCCGCAGTTGCATTCGAATGGTAGCGGCGGCGCGCATCCGGGCAATATCACACGGCAAGTGGCCGTCACCGGCCTGGGTTTGCAAACGTATTACCTGTACGTGCCGAGCGCTTATGCGGCAAATCAGGCGTGGCCGCTGATCGTGGTTTTGCATGGCGCCGGTGGGCCAGGCACCTCGGCTTCGGCCGCGCAGCAGGTACGCACGGACTGGGGTTCGTTGGCGGATGCACGCGGCTTTATCATCGCCTCGCCGGTGGGTACGAACAGCAACGGCGGCTGGAACGAGCCGGATATCAACGGCGTCGGCCCGTCGGATTACGACATCATCGCCAACACCATCAGCGACGTGAAATCAGCCTACAACATCGACCTTGCCCGCGTGCATGGCTGGGGATATTCCGCCGGCGGCGAAGTGCTCTACGACATCGTGCTGACCGGCTGGTCAGGCTTGAATGCCAACTCCTTCGCCGCCTACGCGGTCACCGGCGCAGCACTCGCCGGCTGCCCACCGTACAACACCGTGCAAAGCTGCGTGCCGGCGAATGCCGCGCGCATCATTCCGCTGGATATCCACATCGGCATGGCGGATTCCATCTATACCGGCGGCTATACGGCCAGTGACAAAAATGCATTTCTGGCGGCAGGCTGGACCACCGGCACAACACTGTTCTACACCGTATTCACCGATGGCAGCCCCGCCGGCGGACACACTTATTCGATCGCCAATCTGGCCCAGGTGTGGAGCAATCTTTGCCCGAAGGCAGTGACCCCCTGATTCGTCAGTCGTCATTCCAGCCAGCGCTGGAATGACGATTTTCCTGACTGGTCGCTATCTGTTCTTATTCTTTTTCTTCTCGTGCGATCGAGCCGAATACTTTTGGTGCACCGACGTTGCCACGCGTTGCGGAAGAGTCAGCGACCGATTTCGCCACCGTGTGCAGCACCGGCGGTTTGTCGACGAATGGCTTGATGCCGAGTTCGCCAAACACTTCGTTCGGCGAAATCAGTTTGCCTTGCGTGATCACGAGCGCGACCTTGCGGATGTCGCCGATGTTGGTAGTCGGATCGCCATCGACCAGCACGAGATCGGCGAGCTTGCCGGGCGTGACACTGCCGCGCTGTTCGCTCGTGCGTGTGTATTTCGCACCGTTGCGCGTGGCCACCTGCAATGCCTGCGCGGGCGTGAGTCCGGCTTGTACATACAGCTCCAGCTCGCGCTGCAGGGTGAAGCCCGGCAAGGCATCGGTGCCGGCCACGAGCGGGATGCCGGCGCGATACATACGCCCGACGAACTCGATCATCTTGGCATACGACGCGGCGTAACGCTTGGCCGTGGCCGCATCGGGAATGTTCATGCTGGCGACACGGAATCCGCGCTGCACGTCGAGCGGCATGTGCTCCGACACCGACGCGTAGGCCTGCGACAAATCGCCATCACGCTGCTGGATGAAATCGAACGTGGTCAGCGTGGCGTCGATCACGGTCTGATGCTGCTTGAGCAAGGCGATGAAATCCTGCACGGGCTTCGAATCGAAATCCAGCCCGGCGGTTTTTTCCGCGGGCAAACGG
>JANXUW010000747.1 GCA_025351985.1 Pseudolysobacter sp. | reverse complement strand
AGCCGCGCGCGCACGAAAAAATCCTCATCAGCGGCGCCGAGCGCGGGGTGCTGAGTTTCGCGCGCTGCTGTTATCCGATCCCGGGCGATGCCATCGTCGGTTATCTTTCCGCCGGCAAGGGCGTGGTCGTGCACCGCGCCGCATGTCCGAACGTGGCCGACTATCGCAAGACGCCGGAGCGGCTCGTGGCGATGGATTGGGACGCCAACGTGCAAGGCGATTATCGCGCGCAACTGCGCGTCGAATCCGACAACAAACCCGGCGTGCTCGCGACCGTCGCGGCGGCGATCGCCGAGGCCGATTCGAATATCGAAAACGTCGAATACAAGGAATTGGACAACCAGTACGCCACGCTGTTGTTCACGATCGAGGTGCGCAACACCCAGCATTTCGATGCGGTCGTGCGTCGCGTGCAGCGCGCCACTGTGGTGCACGGTGCGTATCGGCATCCGTAACGATTCGATGCCGATTTGGTGCGCGGATCGATAGTCGCGTTGCGACCAAATATCGGCGGGGAACGTCTGTAGGCAACGACGTCTGATGCAGCGGATCAATCTGCGTCAGGCAACAGATGCAACGGCCATCAACGGAAAGTGCGACTTAGCATGGAATCAGAATCCACTGCGGCTGCCACGATCAAGCTGCATTTCGACGATTTGTATCGCGAGCTGAAACACGTCGCGCGCAGGCAGTTGGCCGTGTCGGATATGGTGACGCTGAACACCACCGCGCTCGTGCACGAGGTTTTTCTCAAGCTGGTGCCCGCGCGCGATTTGCATCTGGCCGATCAGTCGCATTTTTTTGCGCTCGCGGCCAAGGCGATGCGCCAGGTGGTGGTGGACTACGCGCGCGCGCGTCACCGAAAAACGCGGCGGCAAGGATCGCCAATCGGTCACCCTCGAACAAGCCGGCGGCGTGGTCGATCCCGCGCTGGGACCGGAACAATTATTGCGCCTGCACCTTGCGCTGGGCCAACTCGGCGAACAGGATCCCGCGCTGGTCGAACTTGTGGAGTTGCGTTTTTTCGCCGGCTTGTCGATGCAGCAGATCGCGCGGCTGCAAAAAGTCGGCGCGCGAACGCTGGATCGTGATTGGCGTCGCGCCAAGGCGTATCTGTTCACGGCATTGCGTGCCGATGAAATCTGAGGCGTGCCGCCCGTTTTATTTTGCGCCGGCAAGCAAGTCGCCTGCGCGCTGCCGAGCCTCGATCGCATAAGGAAGATTCACGCCATCCAGGCGTTTGCGCACACCGCTCAGCAGCAAACGCGCCGCGCTTGATTGATGCTGCGCCGCGAGTGTCGTAGCGAGCGCAAACTCGATCTCGATAATGCGCGGATCGGTGGCCGTGTAAACCGTGCTGCGTAGCTGCAACGCCTCGCGCAACGATGCCTCTGCCTCGATGTAACGGCCCTGCATCGCTGTGCTGCGGCCGAGCAACAGCAAGGCAGTGCCGAGCCGATGACTGCCGGCGGGATACAACTCGCGATTCAAGGCGAGCGCGGATTTTGCGAGATCGTTGGCGATATCGCTATGACCGTTGGCGAGTTGAACTTCGCTGGCAAGCGTCAGTGCGTATTGAAGTTCGATGCGATTCGGTGGTGTTTCGCTGCGCACGGCGGCGAGATTGCCGGTGATCGATTCGAGCACGTCCGGCGCGCGATTTTCGCGTATCGCGATTCGCGCCAGCCAGTACCGGGCACGTCGCGCGCGCACCGAATTTTCGCCGAAATGATTGCGCGCGATCGTCAGCGCCTGATCCAGCTCGGCCTTGGCATCATGCAGCTTTCCTTCGAGAAAAAGTACCGAACCCAAACGTGTCCGCACCGCGGAAATTTGCGGATCGTTGCTGTTGTCTACTGACTCCCAGATGCGCAATGCCTGCTGCAATGAAATTTCGGCAGCGTTGAACTGGCCCAGTTCTTTCTGTGTTTCGCCGAGATTCTCGTAGGCGTATGCGAGCGATGAATTGGTATCGCCGACAGCGGCACGTTCGTGTTCGATGTTAAGCAAGCGCCGCGGCAACACTTCGCGATATCGCCCTTGTTCTTCGAGCATCAGCAGCAGATCGGATTCCACCTGCAACGTATTCGGATGCACCGCGCCGAGCGCTTGCGTATTGATCGCCAGCGCTTCGACGAGTACACCTTCGGCGCCAGCGAGATCGCCGCGTGCTTCGCGCGCGTAGCCGAGCACTTCCAGCGCGCTGGCAACGCTGCTGTGATTTTTGCCGTGCAGCGCACGTGCGATCGCAACGGCCTGGTTGGCGGCCTTTTCCATCTCATCGAGCTGCGAACTGCTCAACAACGACCACGCCAGCGCGACAAGATCGGCCTGCACCGCGTCGTTGTTTTCGCCGAAGTGCGTCCGATCGTAAGCGAGAGTCGCGCGCACGACCGGCTCCGCATTGATCCCGCTCGCTTCCATCTCCACCGTATCGAGCACGTGGCGGATGTCGGATACCATCTGCACGTTTTCGCTGGCGTCGCCTTGGGCCAGCGCCAGGCTCCGTTGCAGATATGCATGCGCGATCGGATAGGCGCCGCGACGCTGTGCGGTGTTGGCGAGATGCAGCAATATGCGTGCATGAATGCCCGGCGGCACCGCCTGCGTATCGCACAGGGCCTTCGCTTGCATGAGCAGGTTTTCGGCTTTCTCGTAGTCGCCGATATCGAAGTACAGTTTGCCGAGCACGTCGAGAATGTCGGCCTTGATCGCGGCCGCTTCGATGTGGTTTTCGTCGAGCCGATGCGTCGCCTTGTCGAGCAGCTCGTGCGCCGTGATTGCACCACCAGGGCTGCTGTCCGGCTTGGCATCGTCGA
>JANXUW010000733.1 GCA_025351985.1 Pseudolysobacter sp. | reverse complement strand
CTTTTCGTACATGAGGATTCTGAGCACCGCCCTCGTGCAAAATACCGAGCGCAGTAGTTTTTGGGAGTGGTTCTAGTTCATGTCGATCGTTTCTTCGATGGCAATGCCGTTCGGTGTTGCGCTGAACTGCATGTCGCCGCGACGAATCCACTTTTCGTATACCGCCATCATCTGCGCGGATTTTGCCATTTGCGCGCGTTCCTTGTCGCCCATGCGCGCGCCGATCGTCTCAGCAAATTTGCCGAACAAACCATACACCGCGCCGCTGAAACTCATGCGCATGAATACCGGCTGGCTTGCCGCGGGTGCGGCCAGATAGGCGGCCAAACCGGTTTCTTCGCCAGCGCCGGTGGAGATCGCCAGCGCCGTCGGTGACATCGCGACGAACATCGGCGGCATCATTGCGGCCATCGCGCCGAGCGACAACGGCACCGGCTTGCTGTCCGGGCTGAGCTTGAGATCTTTCAGCGTCGGCACGACCAGCTGCGCCATCGCCACGGTGGTGGTCGGATTGCTCATCGAGAGCAACAGCTTGCCGCTGAATTCCGGCACACCGGCGCCTTTGGGTTCGAGTTTGCTCAGGCTGAACCGCATGCCGTTGAAATCGCTGAACGGCGGCGGCACGGAGCTGTCGAGTTTTTCCACAGCGTCGACGGCCTGCTTGTTGAGATCGGCAAACTCGCTGCACGCATACGGTTTGGCGACGATCGCGTTGGCCTGCTTCTGCCAGAAATCCTTGAGCTTCAGCACCGGTATCGCGATGCTGATATCGAGCAGGCTGTCGCTCGGTGCGGCGGTGCCCGGTGCGGCGGCGCTGGCGGCCATCACATCCTTGGCGAGCGCGGCTTCGAGTTCGAGCTGAAAACCGACCTGCATGCGCTGCGCGGTCAGCGCTTCATAACCGAAACTCAGGCGCGGAAATTTCTGCGCGATCGATAACGCATCGGTGCGGCAGGCCGCATCGAGCGCCTTGGCCGGACTGCCGAGCGCCGTGCTGAATTCCTGCAGCACCGGATCGCTGGCGCCGCTGATCAGATCGACCAGGCGAACCACATCGAGATAACCCGAACCGTTCGGCAGGTAATGGAATTTCTGATTCAGCGCGTCGAGCGCGCCACCTTGCAGAATGTTTTTATCCGGACGCGTAATGCCGAGCAGTTTCTTGCGCAGATCCTCGCTCGCATTTTTCGGGCTGAGCGTGAGCACCACCTGATTGCCTTGCACGGCCATCACCACTTCGAGTCCGTCCTTGCCGACAAACCAGTAATCCTGATCACCGACTTTGCCGCTATCGAGCTTTTGTCCGGAGTTCTGTTCGACACGCGCGATGAATGCCTTGAACGCCGCCGCGTCGCCAAGCTCCAGGCGCAGCACCGGAATCACGCCGACGCCGTACAACGCCATGTGCGCATCGGGGCGCAGACCGATCTCGCGCAATTTATCGAGGCTGTCGCGGGTCTTGAATTCGTTGAGGATGGCTTGCGCAACGCGTTTTTGCGGATCGTCAAGCTTCTCCGCGTTGCTGAGGATTTCCTGGTAATAGGCGATCAGCAACGGCCACGATTCGTGGAATTGCGTCGCGTATCGGTCGATCATCGACTGCGGCATCGGCTCGACATTGCCGAAAACATACGGTGTATCGGCTGGCGCATAACCGAGCGGAATACCCGCATCGGGCGTTTTTCCGCAGCCTGCCAGCAACAGCAGGGAAGCCAGCACACAGGTGCCGAGACGGGTGAATACAGGCATGGAAAATTCCGGCGTTGAATGGAGAGGAGCGCAGTCTAACCAAGCACGCCGATGCGCGCATCTGCCGCGTATTAGCTGCCGAGCAATTCCTGCAGAACCGCCATGCGCACGAATACGCCGTTGCCGACTTGTTCGAGGATCAGCGAACGCGGTCCGTCGGCGACCTCGGCGGCGATCTCGACATCGCGATTGATCGGGCCGGGATGCATCACCAGACAACCCGGTGCGGCCTGCGCCAGTCGTTCGCTGCCAAGCCCAAAGCGGCGGAAATATTCGGCTTCGGATGGAATCAGCGCGCCTGCCATGCGCTCTTTCTGCAGCCGCAACATGATCACGACATCGGCGCCGCGCAGGGCTGCATCGAAATCGCTGAACAGCCGGCAGCCCGGCATTTCCGTCGCATCCGGCAACAGCGATTCGGGCGCGCACAAACGCAGCTCGCCGATACCGAGCGTGCGCAGCGCATGCACATCCGAGCGCGCCACGCGCGAGTGCCGAATATCGCCGCAGATCACCACGCAGAGCTGGCTGAAATCCGCGCGATGTCGGCGCAAGGTCAATACATCCAGCAAGCCTTGCGTGGGGTGCGCGCGATTGCCGTCACCGGCGTTCAACACCGCGCAATTCGAGCGCAAGTGCCGCGCGATGAATTCCGGCGTGCCGGACTCCTTGTGTCGCACCACGAACGCGTCGCAATGCATCGCTTCGAGCGTATGCACGGTATCGAGCAACGTCTCGCCCTTGACGGTGGATGAACTCGCGATATCGAAATTGATCACATCCGCGCCGAGGCGTTTTGCGGCGAGATCGAACGACGTGCGCGTGCGCGTGCTCGGCTCGAAAAACAGATTGATCACGGTGCGGCCACTGAGCAGATCGAGTCGACGTGTGCCATCGTGGCTCAGCGCGCGCAGGTGTTCGGCGCGATCGAGCAGATGTTCGAGCGTTGCGCGCGGCAAACCATCCAGCGTCAATAAGTGACGCAAGCGGCCATGATCATCGAGTTGGGGGTGGGGCATGGCAATCGAGTCAGGCGAGGGTGTCGCCTATTATCGCAGGCTGCCGAGACGCTGTAACGTGCGCCGAAAATTCAGCCGCTGGCGAGCCAGGATTCGACGATGATCTGCGCCGCGACGGAATCGATATTCGCGGCATGCTTGCGTTTGGCGGTGCCGCTGCGGCGTTGCTCGGCGAAACGCCGGCTCGCTTCCATCGAGGTGTAGCGCTCATCGACTGGGTGCACCGGCAATCCGTAGCGTTTTTCCAGCGCGGCGGCGAAGGCGCGCGCGGCGCGCGCGATCGGTTGTTCCTTGTCGTCGAGCGTCAGCGGCAGGCCGACCAGCAAGGCTTGTGGCCGCCATTCTTTCAGCAATGCATCGAACTTGCTCCAATCGGGTCCAGCGGGAGCATTTTCGATCACACTGAGGGCTTGCGCACTTTGCGTAATTCGGTTGCCCACCGCGACGCCGATCAGGCGTGTGCCGAAATCGAAACCGAGAATGCAGCTCATCGTCTGCAGCGTGTCATGAACTTACGCATGTCCGGCATAACTGGTCAGGTTTGCGAGCTTCACGCCGACCAGCGCGGCAGCGCAATCCCAGCGTTCATCGAGCGGTGTTTCGAACAATATCTGCCGCGTGGCATCGGCGGTGAGCCAGGAATTTTCCTTGAGTTCCTGCTCGATCTGGCCGGCGCCCCAGCTTGCGTAGCCGAGTGCGATCAGGGCCTGTTGCGGACCGTTGCCTACGGCAATCGCCGCGAGAATATCGCGCGAGGTCGTCACGCACAGACTGTCGGTGATGCGATACGACGAATCCCAGTTGCCCTGCGGTGCATGCAATACAAAACCGCGCTCGGGCTGCACCGGTCCGCCGATCAATACCGGCGCGTCGATGACGTCCTGCAGCTCGGAGCTCAGGTTCATTTGCGCGAGAACATCGCCGAGGCGATATTCGGACAGGCGATTGATCAGCAGACCCATCGCGCCGTCTTCGTTGTGCTGGCACAGGTAGGTCACGCCACGCGCAAAATTGGCGTCGTTCAACATCGGCATGGCGATCAAAAAATGATCGGCGAGGGTAGTCGGACTTTGCATCGGCAGATTGTACGGGGCTTGGCGTCGGGTGGGCCAGTCAGCACGCTCAAAACTGGGTTTGAATGAAAGAGTTTATTGCGCCCCGATGGCGAGATCCTTGTCGCCCTCGCCGGTCTGAAACTGCCATGTGCGTGTGACATAAAGTTCGTCGATATCCTCGCCGGTATTGGTCGGAATCGGCGGAAACGGTGCGGCCAGTCCCACGATACGCGTTGCCGCTTCATCGAGCACGCGAATCCCGCTGCTCTGGATGATCTCGATATTTTTCACCGTACCGTCGCGACGCAGCGCCACGGTCAGAATCACGTTGCCATGCAGTTGTTCGCGCTTGGCTTCGTCCGGGTAATTGAGATTGCCGATGCGCTCGATCCGCGCCACCCATGCACGCATGTAGTTTGCGTAGACATATTCCTTGGTGTTGGCGCTGATTTCCTTTTTCTTCGGACGCTTGGCATACGCCTGCGTTTGTTTCTGGATTTCCTCGGCGAGTCGTGCCATTTCCATTTTGCGTTGCACTTCCTGCGGCGCCAGCGCGAGATCGGTCGGTGGCACCTCGCGGCTTTCGACCTGGCTGTTGATGCGTTCGCTGGATTGTTGCCGAGTGACCACGCGCGTCGCTTTCTGTGAGTTCGGTTGCGGCGCGCCTGCTTCCATCGGCTGCGGGGTCAGACCCTGTTCCGGTTTGCGTACGCTGCCGGAAAACTGGTCGCTCGGGCGCAGCGCCTTGTCGCTGTTGCCGCCGCCGCTGTTGTTCGCCTGGGCGAGAAAATCGGCCTTCTCGGGTTTCTCGCCGGTGGCCGATTGCACGAGGATCACATCCAGTGATGGCAGTCGCGGCGCGGGTTTGTCGAAACTGAAAGTCACGCCGAGCGCGACCACCGCATGCACTACCAATGCAAACAACAAGGTGACGCGAAGGCGTTCGCTGCTGCCGATGTTGGCAGGCATGGCGACGCGGGTTTTTGCGGCACTGCTCACGCTAGCCGCTGCTCGAGATGATCGAACAACTGGCCGGCAATATTGAGGCCGAACTGCTTGTCGAGTTCGCGGATGCAGGTTGGGCTGGTGACGTTGATTTCGGTCAGGTAATCGCCGATCACGTCGAGGCCGACGAAAATCATGCCGCGCTTTTCCAGTTCCGGCGCTACTTGCGCGACGATCCAGCGGTCGCGTTCGGACAGTGGCACACCGACACCCTTGCCACCGCGCGCGAGGTTGCCGCGGAAATCATCGCCTTGCGGAATACGTGCGAGCGCATACGGCACAGGTTCGCCATTGATCAGCAGGATACGTTTGTCGCCCGCAGTAATTTCTTCGATGTACTTCTGCGCAATCGCGAACTGCTGGCCGTTGTCGGTCAGCGTTTCGAGAATCACGTTCAAGTTCGGATCGCCGTGAAAACTGCGGAAGATACTGCGTCCGCCCATGCCATCCAGCGGCTTCAAAACCACTTGGCCGTGTTCGCTTACGAAGCGCCGGATTTCTTCCGCATCGCGCGCGACCACACTCGGCGGCGTGCACTGCGGAAAGTGCAACGAATACAGTTTTTCATTGGCGTCGCGTAGCGCCTGCGGATGATTGACCACCAGCACGCCCGCATCGAACGCAAGCTGCAGCACCATCGTGTCGTAGATGAATTGCGCATCGACCGGGGGATCCTTGCGCGCGAGGATGACATCCAGTTCGCGCAGGTCAGACCAGACACTTTCGCCAAGA
>JANXUW010000408.1 GCA_025351985.1 Pseudolysobacter sp. | reverse complement strand
CACCGATGCGCCGGGCATGTTGCGCAAGATTCTCGAAGAAGGTGTCGATGTGGTGCGGCTGAACCTGTCGCACGGCCGCGCCGAGGATCATATCGAGCGCGCACGACTGGTGCGCGAGATGGCGATGGAGCTCGGTCGCGAAGTCGCGGTGCTGGCGGATTTGCAGGGGCCGAAAATCCGCATCGAAAAATTCGCCGACGGTCCGGTGCTGCTCGAACCCGCGCAACCGTTCGTGCTCGATTGCCGTGTCGATGCCGACGCTGGCACCGTCGCCGGCATCGGCGTGAGTTATCTCGGCTTGCCGCGCGATCTGAAACCCGGCGATACGCTGCTGTTGGACGATGGCCTCATCGCGCTGATGGTCGAGCGCATCGAGGGCAGCGCGATCCACACACGCGTGATTCACGGCGGCTGGCTATCGGATCGCAAGGGCATCAATCGCATGGGCGGGGGCTTAAGCGTGGATGCGCTGACCGACAAGGATCGCAGCGACATCAAACTCGCCGCGCAGATGGGCGCGGATTTTCTCGCGGTGTCGTTCGCGCGTTCCGCCGCCGACATGAACCAGGCGCGCACCCTGCTGCGCCAGGCCGGCGGCGATGCCGCGCTGGTGGCGAAAATCGAACGTGCCGAAGCCATCGATGTGCTTGGCGAAATCATCGATGCCTCGGATGTGGTGATGGTCGCGCGCGGCGATCTCGGTGTGGAAATCGGTGATGCCGAATTGCCCGGCCTGCAGAAAAAAATCATTCGCGAAACGCTGGCGCGCAACAAGATCGTGATTACTGCGACGCAGATGATGCAGTCGATGGTCGAGTCGCCGATTCCGACGCGCGCCGAAGTGCTCGACGTCGCCAACGCCGTGATCGATGGCACCGACGCGGTGATGCTGTCGCAGGAAAGCGCGGCCGGCAAACATCCCGACAAGGCGGTCGCGGCGATGCGTCGCGTATGCCTCGGCGCGGAGCGGCAGTTCGAATCGCGCGACGAATTTGCGCCGTCCTCGCATCGGCTCGATCGCAGTGACCAGGCGATCGCGATGAGCGCGATGTTCCTGTCGAGCCAGATCGGCGTGCGTGCGATCGTTACGCTGACCGAATCCGGCGGCACCGCGCAATGGTTGTCGCGGTATCGCTCGGCGGTGCCGATATTCGCGCTGTCGCGCAACGGCGCGGCGCGGCGGCGCATGCTGATGTATCGCGATGTTTATCCGATCGATTTCGATCCGCAGGAACTCGAACCGACCAGCGCCGTGCACGAGGCGATCCTGCATCTGTTCATGCTCGGGCGCCTGACCGAGAACGATCGTGTCATCGTCACGCTCGGTGATCACACCGGACGCGGCGGCGGCACCAACACGCTCAAGCTGCTCAAGGTCGGACCGGGCGGCGCGGCGGAAGGGCTCGGCGATTTGTAATTGCGGCGCGCGATTCCGATCGATGACTACGGCGCTATGCCAGCGCCAAATCGCGGTCGGATAAGGCGCATGTGCCAGGCATGGCGCAAGCCCGGCGAATCTGGCCTATAATTCGCGCCCCTGAGTGCCGCCACCGCGCGTCGCACGAGCGAGGCCGTTGCCCCGCGACCCGATTTGATCCCACGGAGTGAGTCATGAGTATCGAACAGCTTGAGAGCATCGCCCAGGCCATGGTCGCCCCGGGCAAGGGCATCATCGCCATCGATGAGTCCAACAACACCATCAAGAAACGCTTCGAGGCAGTCGGCCTGCCGAACAGCGAAGAGAACCGCCGCGCGTATCGCGAGATGCTGCTGACCACGCCGAATCTGCGCGATCATATTTCCGGCGCGATCCTGTACGACGAAACCATTCGCCAGTCGACGCGCGCCGGCGTGCCGTTCACCAAACTTATGCTCGACAACGGCATTTTGCCGGGTATCAAGGTCGACAAAGGCCCGATGGCTTTGGCCGGATTTCCGGGCGAACTCGTCACCGAAGGCCTGGATGGTTTGCGCGAGCGGCTTGCCGAATACGCCAAGCTCGGCGCCAAGTTCGCGAAGTGGCGCGCGGTGATCACGATCGGTGACGACGCACCGAGCGCGACCTGCATCGATGCCAACTGCCACGCGCTCGCACGTTACGCATCGTTGTGCCAGGAAGCCGGCATCGTGCCGATGGTCGAGCCGGAAGTATTGATGGACGGCGATCACGACATCGAAGTTTGCTACGACGTCACCGAAGCCACGTTGCGCAGCCTGTTCGGCGCGATGTACGAGCACAACATCATGCTCGAAGGCAGCATCCTCAAGGCCAGCATGGTCATCTCTGGCAAGGACTGCGAAGAACAGGCCGATATCGAAGAAGTGGCCGAAGCCACCGTGCGTTGTCTGCGCGCCAGCGTGCCGGCGACCGTGCCGGGCATCGTGTTCCTGTCGGGCGGCCAGTCGGATGAGCAGGCCACCGCGCATCTGAACGCGATGAACCAGATGGGCCCGCACCCGTGGCCGCTGAGCTTCAGCTACGGCCGCGCCATGCAGCAGGCGGCGATGAAACTCTGGGCCAAGGACATGCGTGCGAATTTCGACGAAGCGCAGAAAACCGTGGCGCAGCGTGCGCGCGAGAATGGCTTGGCGGCGCTAGGCCAGTGGCATAAAGCGGGCTGATTGATCGCAGTTTGATCCGTTTGCAAACGCCGGCCTCGCGCCGGCGTTTTTGCATGTGGCTTTCGCGAAGAGCGAAGAGCGAAGAGCGAAGAGCGAAGAGCGGGGAGCGGGGAGCGGGGAGCGGATCAAGGTCGAAAAAAAGAGCCGTCATTCCAGCGCAGGCTGGAATCCATTTTGACATTGATTTCAGCGGCGTGAAGCCATCGCGACCCATATCAAAATCAAAATGGATTCCAGCCTGCGCTGGAATGACGAGCAATGCGGTCGAATTTCTGGCGATCTGACGAAGCTCCGAGCTCGCGATCACGCCGCCGCCACCGGTGGCAGTGCGTCACTCGCATCCTTGATCTTCGCCAGCATCTTGCGCTCGGCGCGGATGCCGAAAATTTCCGCGGCGGTTTTCAGCAGACCGAACAGCACGAGTATCCAGCCGCTGCCGCGCAATATCGCGCCGAGGATGATGATCAGGTGCATCGGCAGAATGCGCAGATACGGTGTCGCCATGAGCGCGCCGATATTACTGTCGCCGCGTGCATCCTCGATCAGATGCTGACGATAGGCGTGATATTGGCCGATGCCGAACGTGGCAGCTGCGAGCAGAATCCAGAGCCCCTGGCCACGTGGAAATGGCGCGATCGCGAACAGGAAAAACAGATAGACCAGATGGAACAGGCCGTAATGCAGCGCGAAAAATCCGGCGGTGAATTTCGCCACGCCCGGCGTCGGTTGCGCCGCCACGCCGTTGATCTTGAATCCCGCGCTGGAGAAATTTCGCAGCGACCACATGCGGCGAAAATTGAACAGACCGATGATCACGCTCTGGATCCAGTACGGCCACAACAACGTGCCGAGCGGCCAGTGTTGGGCGAAGGCGATGCCGATCACGAATGCATTGGCCACAACGATCGCGATCAGGCTCGCCGTATCCTGCGCACTGGCTGCAGCGCGCGGTGCGGATAACATGGGCGCGACGGGCGATTGTTGACTCATGTGGCGGCAATCCTCGGCTGAAATACGCGGCGATGATAACGCCGAATTGCGCGCCATCCCGCATCGCTGCCGGCACTTTGCAAATCAGACTTCGACCTCGCACGGATGCTCGCATATGATAGGCGGCATGAGCACAAACAATTCCAGCGACGGCATTCTCGAAATCGATTGCGGCGTATGTCGCCTGCGGCCGTGGCGTTTCGACGATCTCGAAAGCCTCGCGCTGTACGCGAATGACGCCGGCGTATCGCAAGGCCTGCGCGATCGATTTCCGTTTCCTTACACCGAAGCCGACGCGCACGATTATCTGGCGACGGTCACGACCGTGCCGCCGGGCGAACGTTTTGCGATCGAGATCGACGGCCGTGCGTGCGGCGCGATCGGCATTCATCTTGGCGAAGAAGTATTCCGCCACAACGCCGAGATCGGTTATTGGCTCGGACGCGCTTTCTGGGGCAACGGCATCATGACTACTGTGCTGAAACATTTTGCCGATTACGCGATGCCGCGTTTTCGTTTGCATCGATTGCAGGCGCAGGCGTATTCGAACAATCCAGCCTCGATGCGCGTGCTCGAAAAAGCCGGTTTCGAACGCGAAGGTGTTTTGCGTTGTTCGATCTTAAAACGTGGCGAATTGCTCGATTCGGTGATGTACGCGCGCGTGCGCCGGGAGCTCACGCCATGAGCGACAAACGTCCGTCAAAAGAATCGCCCTGGGCCACCGCCAAGCCGCTTTCGACCGAGCGTAAACTCGACAAGCGCGAACGCGCGGCAGTGCGTCCGGCCTATGCGCCGCCGCCATCACGACCCAGCGCACATCGTGATTCGCCGCCTTCCGAACACAGCGAGCGGCACAACACCAATTCGCGTCATGAAGAAGTGCGTTTTTTCGGGCGCAACGCGTGCCACGCGGTGTTCGCGCATCGTCCCGGCGATATTCGCAAGGTGTATCTGACCGAAGCGCGCATTCCCGAATTCAAATCGGTGCTGGCGTTTTGCGTGCAAAACAAAATCGGTTATCGCGTCGTCGAAACTGCCGATCTCGACAAGCTCACGCAAACCCAGCATCACGAAGGCATTTGTTTCGATCTGCGCCGCACCACGCCGATGGCGCTTGATGATTTGCTCGCCGCGTTGCCTGCCGCACCGGCGCCCGCGTTGTTGATGCAACTCGACGGCGTTGGCAATCCGCATAATTTCGGCGCGATGTTGCGCAGCGCCGCGCACTTCGGCATCAACGGCGTGGTATTGCCGCCGGATTCTGCACTCGGACTTTCCGGTGCCGCCGCGCGTGTCGCCGAAGGCGGTGCGGAAGCCGTGACGATCGCCCAGCCGCGCGCTGGCGAAGATGCCCTCGCGCGTTTGCGCAGCGCAGGTTTCACGATTGCTGCCACGGTGCCGCGCGGCGGAGTTTCGCTGTACGCGACCAAGCTGCCGGCGCGTCTCGCCTTGATCTTCGGCGCCGAGGGCGAAGGCATGCGCGAACCGCTGATCGCCGCGGCTGATCTGCGCTTGAACATTCCGGGTTCAGGCAGCGTGGAAAGCCTGAATATCTCGGCCAGTGCCGCGGTGTTGTTCGGCGAATATTTCCGCCAGCATCGTTGTTGATTGTGGTTTTCGCGAGCGTATTTTTCGCGTGACCGCCGTGGCTGAAACTCCCGCTGCCACGCTCGAAAATACGTCGTGCTGGGCGTTGCCGATCGTGCCGATGCGACGCAGTCTGAAGTTCGTCGTGTTCGCTTTCCTGTTGTCGCGCGTGCTGATCCTGACGGTGTGGATCGGCGCGCAATTTTTCATGCCCGATACCAATGCGCTGGCGCAGATGCCGGGCATGACGTTCGAGCCGCAGCTGCAACTTTCGCCCGGACTCGTGCAGCGCACGCTGAGCAAGCTCGCGATCCTCAACGATGCCGGCTGGTACGCGACCATCGCCGAGCGCGGTTACGATCCGGGGCCGTTCAGTGTCGAGCAACAGCGCAACTGGCCGTTCTTTCCGTTGCACCCGTTGTTGTGGCGCGCGGCCGCGCAAATCAGCGGTCATTTCATCGGCGCCGGACTGGTGCTGGTCAATCTGTGTTTTTTCCTCGCGCTGCTGGTGCTGCATCGGATCGCGCTGACGTTCGCTGACGGTGCTGCTAGTACCAGTCTTGCCAGCGCCGATCGTGCGGTGCTGATCATGGCGCTGTTTCCGACCAGTTATTTTTTTTCGCTGCCGTGGACCGAATCGCTTTTCTCGTACTCGGTTTGCTCGCACCGCTCGCCACC
>JANXUW010000701.1 GCA_025351985.1 Pseudolysobacter sp. | reverse complement strand
CCCATATACTGGCTGATCCGCACAGATGACAGCCATTTAGTGTGTTGCACCTCTTGCACCGGGTTCTCGCGAAATTTTTCCAAGCGCGCAACTCCGGATAATCGTATCCGGCAAAGTATAAGCACACCGCCCGAATCGCTGAAAGCGCGCGACCTGATTGCTGAACGGATCGCGCCGAATTTTTGCGCTGCAATGTTTTTCGGCATTTCGATTGCGTAGAATGCAGCAGACAATTCTCGCGTTCTGGCGAAATTATTGCTCTTTCCAGTCCACCCCACTGCGGTTGCCACCTGTGCATTTTGCCGAACCTGACCAGGACCAAGCGCATGCTCGAAACTCGCGCCGCAGCATAACCGTGCAGCATCGCCTGATACGCGCGCTGACGGGATGGGTATTTCTTGTCGCCATCGCTGGCTGTGGTGAAGCACCCGTCAGGCCGGCAGAGGTAACGCACGACATTCCGCCGTCGTGGCGCAATCGGCAGCAAGCCGATACCACGCTCGGCCCTGCGCCGGACTTCCGCAGCTGGTGGCGCGCGTTCAACGATGCCGAGCTCGATCGTCTGGTCGATCAATCGTTACGCGACAATCTCACGCTCGCGCAGGCCGGCTACCGCGTTCATGCCGCACGCGAATTGGCATGGCGCACTCAGGCGAGTTTTCTGCCGAATCTCAGCGTTCATACCATCGCCATACCCAATCCCACTGGCACCGCCAGTTACATTCAGGCAGGGCCGGACGTAGCCTGGGAGATCGGTCTGTTCGGGCTTTCGCACAACAGCAATGAAGTCGCCAAAGGCGATATCGGCCTGGCCGAAGCGGATCGTCAGGCGGCACGCGTTTCACTCGTGGCCGAAGTCGCGCGGACTTACGTGAGCATGCGTTCGGCGCAACAACGATTGTCGCTGCTAGAGCAGATCGCACAGACGCTGCAGCGAAAACTGGCACTCACGCAAATCCGCACGCAACAGCAGCTGGCGACCACCACCGAGCTGCATCGTGTCGAAGCCGAATTGTCGCAAGCGCAGAGCACGCTGATCGAGCCGCAATCGGCGATCACCCAGGCGCAACATCAACTCGCCGTGTTGCTCGCACAAACCGAACCCGATCTGTCGCTATCGACCGTCGCGATGCCGCCGACTTTGCGTGACCTGCGGATCGAACAGACTCCGGCCGATCTGCTGCGCACGCGGCCCGAAATCAAACGCGCAGAACAAGCCGTGCTGAAAAGTGCCGGCGAGCGCGGACTGGCTTGGGCCGATCTTTTTCCGAAGCTGACTTTGCATGGCCTGCTGACGTATTCGTTCAAGGAAGGCGGCAAGCGTGTCGGTGACGTCGACGGCATTTTTTCGATCGGACCGAGCATCGATATTCCGTTGTTCGACTGGGGCCAGCGCCGCGCCGCGTTGCATGCGCGCGAAGACGAATTGGCGGCGTCGCTACTGGCGTATCGCCAGGCGATTCTGGAAGGCATCGCCGAAACCGAAAACGCCCTCGCATCGGTCGAGGGATTGCGCCAGCGCGTCGCCCAGGAACAGATCACGATCAACGCGTTGGAACAAGCCAATACCAGCACGCAGGCCGCACTGCGCCTGGGTCTGGCCGATGGCATTAGCCATGCGGATTCGGCCAGTGCCTTGCTGCAGGCGAAGCTGCAATTGGCGCAAGCACAGGAAGCGCACAGCCTCGCTTTTATCGTGTTGTACAAGGCGCTCGGTGGCGCGCCACTGCCGGCGCCGGATGCCGAGCGATGATCGTCGCCCTCGCCCGCAAAACCCTGATTTACGAATGGCGGCGCTTTCTTCCGGCGGCGTTGGCGGTGGCGTTTTCCGGGCTGTTATTGCTGATGCAGGCCGCGCTGATTTTCGGCATTTTCAATAGCGCGAGCGTTTATATCCGCGCTTCGCAAGGCGATCTCTGGGTCGGTTATCCGGGCACGCAAAGTATCGAACTCGGCCGCCCAATTTCGAGCGAAACCGAAATGCTGTTGCGCATGGACAGCAACGTCGCGCAGGTCGAACCGTTCCAGTGGCTGGATGGCGATTGGCGCGGGCCGGCAAGTCGCGGCGGCGTTTCGGTTTTCATCTCGGGCATCGATCCGCGTGCCGATGGTTTGATGTTCGCTGCGGTGCTGAGCGGCGAGCTGCGCCAGCGTCTGCTCGAACCCGGCGGCGTGATCGTCGATCGCGCCGATCTCGACAAGCTGGGCCTGAATGTCGGCGATAGCGCCACGATCAATCGGCAACGCGTGCGCATCGTTGGTATCGCCTCCGGTTTGCGCGCGCTCGGTGGCGTCAATATCGTCACCTCGCTCGCCACCGCGCGGCGGCTCGACATCGATACCGCGGTGAGCGGCAAGGTCGCGTATTACGTGGTGCGGCTGCACGATGCGATCAGTGCCGAAGCCACACGTCTCCGCTTGAGCAGCGACAGCAGCACAAAGCGATTTGCTGTTTGGACACGCGATGAATTTGCGCAACGCGCGGTGCGTTACTGGATGTTCGAAACCGGCGCCGGCCTCGGATTTTTGTTTCTCGCCGTCGTCGTATTTCTGGTCGGTGCGGTGATCACCAGCCAGACCTTGATGTCGGCGGTCGCGGGTTCGGTGCGCGAATACGCCACGCTGCATGCGCTCGGAGTGAGCTTTCGGCGCTTGCGTAATGTCGTACTCGAACAGGCCAGTTGGGTCGGC
>JANXUW010000678.1 GCA_025351985.1 Pseudolysobacter sp. | reverse complement strand
CGACTCTACGCCATCCGATGATGGGAGAAAGCCATGCGTTTTTGCGCCGCCATGTTGTTGTTCCTGTCGATCGGCGCACACGCCATGCCGACCTGCCACGAAGACTCGCGATTGAGCAAGGTATTCGACGAAATGCAGCTGACGGGCACGATTGCGGTATTCGATCCGAACGCGAATACGTGTCTCGTGCACGATTTGCCACGCGCGCACAAGTCCTACCTGCCGGCCTCGACATTCAAGATTTTCAACGCCATGACCGCGCTCGAAACCGGCGTAATCCGCGATGAGCACGAGATCTTCCGATGGGATGGCAAGCAACGCGATTTGCCGGAATGGAACCGCGATCACGATCTCGCCAGCGGCATGCAATATTCCGTGGTCTGGTACTACCAGGAACTCGCGCGGCGCATCGGTGCCAGGCGCATGCAGGAATGGGTAGACAAAGTCGGCTACGGCAATCAGAACATCGGCGGGGGCATCGATCATTTCTGGCTGGACGGCGGTGCATTACGCATCACGGCGCTGCAGCAGATCGAATTTCTGCAGCGTCTGCACGACGGCACGCTGCCGTTTTCGACACGCAGCCAGGACATCGTCAAACGCATCCTGATCCGCGAGCAGACATCGAGTTATATCCTGCGCTTCAAGACCGGCTGGGCCAGTGACAACCAACCCATGCTTGGCTGGATCGTCGGCTGGATCGAGCGCGATGGACATGTCGCGTATTTCGCGACAAACATTGACATGGCGGATGCAGGTGTCGCGCCGAAGCGTGAGGCGCTGGCACGCGCGGCCTTGAACGTCTTGGGCTGGTTGCCGGAATCGACCGCAGCGCCTTAGTTTCCCGGCATGCAGTCTTCGTTGTCGGGGCCGATATCGAAGTGATTGTCCATCATCGTTTCGATCGGCGAGGCAATGAGTTTTTCGGAATTCAGCGATGCATGTTTCCCGCCGCTGCAGGCAAACGCGTCATGCAGACCCTTGGTCACGCCTTGCACGAGGGTTTTGAGTGAGGTCTGTTTGCGCAACGTGATACCGGCGACGATCGCCTGATCACTGCTCGGCAACTTGGCTTTGCGGTGAGTCAGGAAAACGTGATCGGCCGGAAGATCGTGCTGCGCGACTTGCGCGGCGGCTTGCGCCATCGAATCGATCAGTTGTTGCGCGCTCGGCAAAACCGGTATCGGCGGCGTGATGGATTTTGCGATGGACGCGCTGTTCAACGTCATCGCAATATTCGAGCGCGGTTTGGCCAACGTTTTTTGCGGCGTCGCCGCGGTACGCGCCACAAATGGCAGAACCTGCAGCTCAGGCGGTGGCTCCCTCGGTATCGATTCAATCAGCGTCACAGCAATCGGATCGCCAGGCGCACGCAACATCGGGCCACGCAACGCATCGCGCAGCAGCAGAAACAGCACGATGTGGATGACCACACACAACACCATCGCCGCGTGCGTTTGGGAAATTTCGTAACGACCGTTTCTGCGCACGCGGATCGATGCTGGATTGATGTGCCGCGCAGGGTAATCGACGCTGCGTAAATCTGCGGTTAACCGCGCGGCGTGGAGTCGATTGTGCCGATGCAAGCGGCCGCAACTGCGCAAGTGGCCGTGATTGATCTGAGCTAACATCGCGTTTTGGATGGCTCGGTTTTGCCGGGTCAGCGACGCAATTCTTCGGGGCAATCAGTGACAAAAGAACAATTGAAAAAACTCGAGGCCGATCTCTGGCGTGCGGCTGACAGCCTGCGTGCCAACTCCGATCTCAAGGCTAGCGAATATTCCACGCCCGTGCTCGGGCTGATTTTTCTGAAATTTGCCGACAACAATTATCGCAAGCACGAAGCGGTGATCAAGGCCGAATACCAGCGCCTCAAAGGCAGCCGCGCCGAACGCGATCTGGCCGACATTGCGATCGAGCGCTGCGGTTTTTTTCTGCCCGATCACGCCCGTTACGAGTATCTGCTCACGCTGCCCGATGATCAGGATATTGCCAAGGCGATCAAACTGGCGATGCAGGCGATCGAGCAATACAAGCCCGAGCTGCAAGGCGTGCTGCCGCAGGAGGAATATTTTCGCCTGACGCGCTCCGAGCAGAACCGCGGTATGCCGCGGCAGTTGCTGAAAAATTTTGCCGACATTCCGGCCGATGCCGATGGCGACATGTTCGGCCAGATCTACGAATATTTTCTCGGCGAATTCGCGATGGCCGAAGGCCAGGGCGGCGGCGAATTTTTCACGCCACGCTCGGTCGTGCGGCTGATGGTCAACATCATCGAGCCGCACGGCGGCACGGTCTACGATCCGGCCTGCGGTTCGGGCGGCATGTTTGTGCAGTCGGCGCAATTCATCGAACAACATCGTCACGACAATGCCAACAGCGGCGGTGACATTTACGTCTACGGCCAGGAAAAAACGCTCGAAACCGTCAAGCTGGCGAAGATGAATCTTGCGGTCAACGGCCTGCGCGGCGAGATCAAACAAGCCAACACGTATTACGAAGATCCGCACGGCAGTTTTGCCAAGTTCGATTACGTGCTGGCCAATCCGCCGTTCAATGTCGATGACGTTTCGTTGAGCAGCGTGGAGAACGATCAGCGTTTCAACAGCTACGGAATTCCGCGCAACAAAACCAAACTCAAAAAGGCCGACGAGGGCAAGGAAACCGTACCCAACGGCAACTATCTGTGGATCAATCTGTTCGCCACGTCGCTCAACGATCACGGCCGCGCCGCTTTGGTGATGGCCAACTCGGCCAGCGATGCGCGCCATTCCGAGGCCGATATTCGCAAGGCGCTGATCGATGCCAACCTGATCTACGCCATGCTCACCTTGCCATCGAACATGTTCTACACCGTCACCTTGCCGGCCACGTTGTGGTTTTTCGACAAGGCCAAAGTCGATGACCGCATTCTGTTTATCGACGCACGCAACGTGTTCACGCAGGTTGATCGTGCGCATCGCGAATTCAGCGCCGAGCAGATCCAGAATCTCACCTTGATCAGTCGTCTGCATCGTGGCCAGCGCGACGAATTTGTCGCCACCATCGATGGTTATTTTGCGCAGGGATTTGCCGAGCTAACCGCAAGTCGCGAACGGATCGCGCCGCTGTGCCAGCAGTTGCTCGCGGTGCTCGATGATGCCGCCGGCAAGGCCGCCGTGCACGGCGTGGAAAAAGAATGGGCGGCCCTGGCGCCGCTGCAAAAACGTTATGCGAATTATCAAGCGGCGATGACCGCCAAAAACAAGCTGGCCGCATGCAACACCGCGCAGCACGAATTACGTGCGTTTTGCGACCCGTTTTTCAGCGCGCTGCATGCAGATATCAAGCAGCTCGACAAGCATGTGCGCGGGCACGAGAAAACGCAGGCCGATGCGGCTTTGGCCGAAGGCCGGCGCGGTGGTGCGGGCCGCGATACCAAGGCGCTCAAACTCGCACTCGATGCGCTGCATGCGGAAGTGCGCAGCGCCGAAAGCTGGTTCGGCCACGTGCGCTGGTTGCAGGAACGTTTTCCGAACGCCGAGTACGAAGACGTGACCGGCCTGTGCAAACGCGCCACACCGACCGATCTCAAGGAGCAGGATTATTCGTTGAATCCCGGGCGGTATGTGGGCGTGGTGATTGAGGAGGATGGCAAAACGGAGGAAGAGTTTGTTAAAGAATTTTTGGCGATGAATGATGAGTTGGGCCAACTCAATATTCAGGCGCGCGCTCTTGAATCTGTGATCAATCTCAACGCAATCGAGCTGTCGGGAGGAGTTTAAATATGTGGCCGCAGGTAGATCTGGATGCAGTCAAGTCCAATAGCAAAGGAGCTCTTGTCTCAGGACCCTTTGGATCAAATATTGGAAGTAGATTTTTTGTCGCTGATGGTGTGCCAGTCATTCGTGGAAATAATCTCACCCTTGGCAAAAACAAATTTGTAGACGACGGATTTGTCTTCGTTACCGAAGCAAAGGCAAATGAACTTAAGAGTTGTGTTGCGGTAAGCGGCGATCTAATTTTTACCGCCGCCGGTACGTTGGGCCAGGTTGGATTGATTCCGGAAAACTGCAATTTCGAACGCTACATAATTTCGAACAAGCAAATTCGGTTGCGTCTAAACGTAGCAAAGTCTTTGCCTCTGTTCGCCTACTACTATTTGAGTTCACCGCCGATGCGGGCTTTCATAGCAAGTCAAAACAA
>JANXUW010000646.1 GCA_025351985.1 Pseudolysobacter sp. | reverse complement strand
AAGGCCGGTGCAATCGTCGCCAAGGATAAAAAAACCTTTGCCGGATTGAGCGATGGCGACATCGCCGCAGCGGCGGAAGCAGCCAAGGGCCGCAAACTCGATGGCCAGTGGGTGCTGACCCTGCAGAACACCACGCAGCAGCCGGCGCAGGTCACCTTGAGCGATCGTGCGACGCGCGAACAGCTGTTCAAGGCATCGACCACACGCACCGAACATGGCGATGCCAATGACGAGCGCGCGACCATCCAGCGCCTCGCACAGTTGCGTGCGCAGAAAGCCAAGTTGCTCGGTTATCCGACGTATGCCGCTTACAGTCTTGAAGACCAGATGGCGAAAACGCCCGAGCACGCGATCTCGCTGATGACCAACATGGTGCCGGCGGCAGTGGCGAAGGCGAAGGGCGAAGCGGAAAAAATGCAGGCGCTCATCGACAAGCAGAAAGGCGGTTTCAAGCTCGCGCCGTGGGACTGGCAGTTCTATGCCGAGCAGGTGCGCAAGGCCGAATACGATCTCGACGAAGCGCAAGTCAAGCCGTATTTTGAACTCGATCGTGTGCTGCATGACGGCGTGTTTTTCGCCGCCAATAAATTGTATGGACTGACTTTCAAGGAGCGTCACGACATTCCGGTATACCAGCCTGACGTGCGTGTGTTCGAAGTGTTCGATGCCGATGGCAGCTCGATGGCGTTGTGGTACGCGGATTATTTCAAGCGCGACAACAAGGCCGGCGGCGCATGGATGGATACGTTCGTCGACCAGTCCGGTTTGCTCGGTACGCATCCTGTGGCGTTCAACGTCTGCAACTTTACCACGCCTGCCGCGGGACAGCCGGCGCTGATCAGTTTCGACGACGCGACGACGATGTTCCACGAGTTCGGCCATGCACTGCACGGCATGTTCTCGAACGTGAAGTATCCGCAGCTGGCCGGCACCAATGTGCCGCGCGATTTCGTCGAATTTCCGTCGCAGTTCAATGAGCATTGGGCGCTCGATCCGGCGGTGTTCGCCAACTACGCCAAGCACTACAAGACCGGCGAACCGATGCCGACTGCACTGGTTGAGAAAATCAAGAAAGCACGCACGTTCAATCAGGGTTTCGCAAGCACCGAATATCTGTCGGCCGCACTGCTCGACATGGCATGGCACACCTTGCCGGCCGACGCACCGAAGAAAGATGTCGATGTATTCGAAGCCGAATCGCTCAAGCGTTTCGGCACCGATTACGCGCTGGTCCCGCCGCGTTATCGCACGAGTTATTTTGCGCACATCTGGGGCGGCGGATATTCGGCAGGTTATTACGCCTACCTGTGGAGCGAAGTGCTGGACGACGACGCGTATTACTGGTTTCGCGATCACGGCGGCATGACGCGCGAGAACGGCAAACGTTTCCGCGACATGATTCTGTCACAGGGCAGCACGCAGGAAATGGCCGCGATGTATCGCGCGTTCAGCGGTCACGATCCGAGTGTCGAGCCGCTGCTCGAACAGCGCGGATTGAAGCCGGAGAAAACGGCGGACAAAGCGAAATAGTCTCCCGTTAAAGTAGCGAAATCGAAGCGGGTCTGGCAACGGGCCCGCTTTTTTTGTGTGTCCAATTTGTGCGAATCATCTGAATACCCGCGCTGGGTCGTTTAGATCAGCCTATCGGTCGACGATATCATCACGCTTTCGATGTTGATCACATCCTGTCAACTTCGACCAACGCATGCAGGTAGGGCAGAGGTCGACATCTTGCGGACGTTCGCCACCGGCAGCGCGCTGGATAACGATTTGTAACAGATCGCCGCTAGGGAAAATCAAATATTGAAGCGATTCGCAGAACCATCGATTCGGTTATGCAAGCGTAGGCGGAACGAACCAGTCGATTGGCCGAGGCAAGGCTGTAACCCCGGACTCTAAATCGTTTTGGATCCGAGGAAAGCAACCTACCGAGATGTGCTGGTATTGACGATGCGCGGGGCGTGATTTCGGCCTTTTCTGCCTCCGAATTTCGGGCAACAAAAAAGCCCCCCATAGCTGGGAGGCTTGTTTGTTGAATAGGGCCCTGGCAGTGACCTACTCTCGCATGGCTTAAGCCACACTACCATCGGCGCGGGTGCGTTTCACTTCCGAGTTCGAGATGGGATCGGGTGGTACCACACTGCTATGTCCGCCAGG
>JANXUW010000633.1 GCA_025351985.1 Pseudolysobacter sp. | reverse complement strand
GGTCTTCGGATTTCATGCGCTGCAGTTGTGCGTGGACTTTCTTGCCGCCGGCGTAACGCGGCAGAGCCAGCGCCGTGGCCGCGTTCCAGCGCCAGCGCACGCCGAACATCGGCGCGTCGAGCAGGGCCTGGATCAGCACGTCTTTCACCGACGACGAATGCAGATAACGCGCCACATCATCCAGCGGAAAACTGTGGCTGGTCGACAGCGACAGGATGATCGCATCTTCGGTCGCGGCGGCCTGCAGTTCGAAGTTGAACTTGCGGCAGAAACGCTTGCGCAGCGCGAGGCCCCAGGCGCGATTGATGCGGCTGCCGAACGGCGAGTGGATGATGAGCTGGGTGCCGCCGGATTCGTCGAAAAAACGTTCCATCACGAGCTCGGTTTGCGTTGGCAATAGTCCGAGCGCGATCTTCGCGCCGCCGAGATAATCCACCAGTTGCTGCGCTGCTGCAGGCGCAATGCCGATCTCTCCGGTAATCCACGTCATCGTGCTGCCGACACTTGTGTCCAGACGTTCGGAAACCTGCGCGCGCAAACGCGATACCGCATGCGAAAGTTCATCGCTGCGGCCCGGCGCTTCGCCAAGCCAGAACGGAATGCTCGGCGGCGCGCCTTGTGCATCCTCGACGCGCACCACGCTGCGTTCGACGCGCAAAATCCGGTACGAAGTATTGCCGAGCTGGAAGATATCGCCGGCCATGCTTTCGACCGCGAAATCCTCATGAATCGTGCCGACGACATGCGATTGCGGTTCGACGACAACTTGATAATCCGCAGTGTCGGGAATTGCGCCGCCCGACGTGAGTGCGGTCAGACGCGCGCCCTGGCGTGCACGCAAAACACCGTTGACGGCATCGCGATGGATATACGCCGCACGCTGGCCGTGGCGTGTGGTGAAACCTTCGGCGAGCATGCGCACGACGGCGGTGAATTCGTCGCGCGTGAGTTCGGCAAACGGATACGCGCGGCGCATGAGCTCGAACAATTCGGACTCGTCGCAATCGCGGCTCGCTACTTCGGCGACGATCTGTTGCGCGAGCACGTCGATCGGTTTGCGGATCAGTTTCAGCGTATCGAGTTCGCCTTCGTGCACGGCGTGCAGCAGCGCGCTGCATTCGACCAGGTCGTCGCGCGATTGCGGAAACAGCCGGCCTTTTGGCGTGCCACCGACGGCGTGGCCGGAGCGCCCGACTCTTTGCAGGAACGCGGCGATCGAGCGCGGTGAACTGAGCTGGCAAACCAGATCGACCGCACCGATATCGATGCCGAGTTCGAGCGATGCAGTGGCGACCAGCGCGGGCAAATCGCCGCGTTTCAGGCGCTGCTCGGCATCGAGGCGCTGATCCTTGGCCATGCTGCCGTGATGCGACGTGATCGCATCCTTGCCGAGCCGTTCGCTGAGATAACGCGCGACTCTTTCGGCCATGCGTCGAGTATTGACGAAAATCAGCGTGGTGCGATGAGTCGCGATTAACTCGGCGAGACGATCGTAAACCTGCTGCCAGACATCGCCGGACATGATCGCTTCGAGCGGCGCGGCCGGCACTTCGATCGCGAGATCGCGATGCCGGATATGACCGGTGTCGACGATCTCGCAATCCGCTGCGCCATCCGGCAACACGCTGCCGTTGCCGACGAGAAAACGCGCGACTTCCTCGATCGGTTTTTGCGTCGCCGACAGACCGATGCGCACGAGGCGGCGCTCGCACAAGGCTTCGAGGCGTTCCAACGACAGCGCCAGATGACTGCCGCGTTTGTTCGGCGCGAGTGCGTGGATTTCATCGACGATCACGCTGCGTGTGCTCGCGAGCATCTGTCGGCCGGATTCCGAACCGAGCAGGATGTACAACGATTCCGGCGTGGTCACGAGAATATGCGGCGGACGCTTGCGCATCAGCGTGCGCTCGGACTGCGGCGTGTCGCCGGTGCGCACTGCGGTGCGGATTTCGACATCCGGCAAACCGAGACGCAGCAACTCTTCGCGGATGCCGGCGATCGGCGCTTCGAGGTTGATGCGGATATCGTTCGACAGCGCTTTCAGCGGCGAGACGTAGACCAGTACGGTTTCATCGGGCAGCGGCATCTGCACGCCGCGCCGGACCAGCGCATCGATTGCGGCGAGAAACGCGGCGAGCGTTTTGCCCGAGCCGGTGGGCGCGGCGATCAACACATGCCGACCGGATTGAATCGCCGGCCACGCTTGCGCCTGCGCTGGCGTCGGCGCGCTGAACGTGCGTTCGAACCAGGCGGCAACGGCAGGGTGGAATGTACGGTTTGGCATGAGAATACTATTGTGGCATGCGGCGTTAAACCAACGTGTGTAGTCGCGACGTCGGCGAAATGTTTGCGTCGGCTGCGCTAGGTCGTCATCCTTGCCGAGAACCCTTGCACGAGAACTCCCTTGGCACCCAAAGCAACCGTCTACA
>JANXUW010000611.1 GCA_025351985.1 Pseudolysobacter sp. | reverse complement strand
GTCACCCTCAGTGCCGGCCACACCGAGAAATCCGCCATAGAGCTTTAGGCCGCTGCGTATGAAGAAGCTAGTTCCCGGTTCAGCTTGATATATGCCCTGCGCCACCCATACCTCGTTGCAGTTGGTATTTGCGAGTGCATTGACTAGAGGCATCGGCAATGACCAGGACGAGCCATCGCCAGTCGCGACGTTGTCGGGCTTCACATAGCAGCGCGCCGCAGTCGCGGACAGTGACGCCAACAGCAGCGCCAAGGTCACCGTCGCGCGTAGAAACTTGCCGATCCGAAACATGGAACCCCCCGTTACTTGCTCACGCAGCCTACTACTCGGAACTGGCCCCGCGCATCCCGAATATTCGGGATGTTTTTCTGCAACAACGTCGTGATCGCCCATGATCTTGTAAAACTGGCATTTAACGACTCGTGCTATCTGGATGCAGCATCTTGAGACTTCCGGTGCCAGGGCGACGACGGGGAAGATCACTGCCACTGGTTCGATTCGGGCCTAACGAAAGGTTGGAGCACAAGCTGCGTGGAGTACGGCGTGCGCTACCACAAGATTTTCGGCATGCGTCGCGCTTTCCTCATTTGCGCAAATGCTGACATTGCCAAGGGAACTCGACGGCCGGCGAGAACCGATACGCACAAGTCATCACCACGCTTTACACAACTTATCCACAACTTGGCCACAGACTTTTCCCATGCGGTGAGACGCGGCGGTGCGTATGATGGTGCGCTCCCGTTGAAGCTGGTCCGGATCGTCCAATGGCTGCATTTTCTGATCGTATTCCCAACGCCAATCCGCGCATCGAATCGTTGCGTGTGCCGCCGCATTCGGTGGATGCCGAGCAGGCTGTGCTGGGCGGGCTGATGCTCGCGCGCGAGGCGTGGGACAAGGTCGCCGATCGCATCACCGACGAGGATTTTTATCGCAAGGATCATCGCCTGATTTTTCGCGGCATCGGCGAACTCTCGAACAAGGGCATGCCGTGCGATGCGGTCACGCTTGGCGAGTGGTTCGAGACGCAGGGCATCGCCGAACTGGTCGGTGGTTCGGGTTACATCATCCAACTGGCGAACACCACGCCAAGCGCGGCGAACATCGTGGCTTACGCCGATATCGTGCGCGAGAAATCGGTGTTGCGTCAGCTGATCGACGCCGGCACCGAAATCGCCACCGACGGTTTCCAGCCGGAGGGCCGCTCGACGCAGGAAATTCTCGAAGGCGCCGAGCAACGTGTGTTCCGCATCGCCGAAGCGGGCTCGCGCGGCAAGCAGGGTTTTGTCTCAATGCGCGGTGCGGTGACGGATGCGTTCAAGATCCTGCAAGCGCGTTACGAAAACCAGGGCAGCATCACCGGCATGCCGACCGGCTTTACCGATTTCGATGAAATGACCACCGGCCTGCAGCCGTCCGATTTGATCATCGTCGCGGCGCGCCCGTCGATGGGCAAGACCGCGCTGGCGATGAACATGGCCGAATACGCCGCGCTGAAAACCAAGAAAGTGGTGGCGATTTTCTCGATGGAAATGTCCGCCTCGCAGCTCGCGTTGCGCCTGATTTCCTCACTCGGGCGCATCAACCAGCAACATCTGCGCACCGGCGATATCCAGGAAGAAGAATGGCCGCGCGTGACCTCGGCGATCACGTTGTTGTCCGAGGCGAAAATCTTCATCGACGATACGCCGGCGCTGTCGCCGATCGAGCTGCGTGCACGTGCACGCCGCCTTGCGCGTGAGCACGATCTCGGCATGATCGTGATCGATTACCTGCAGCTCATGCAGGTGCCCGGAAACAAGGAGAATCGCGCCACGGAAATTTCAGAAATCTCGCGTGGAATGAAGGCTCTCGCCAAGGAGCTCAACGTGCCCGTCGTCGCCCTCTCGCAGCTCAACCGTTCGCTCGAACAACGCGCCGACAAGCGCCCGATGATGTCCGACCTGCGCGAATCCGGCGCTATCGAGCAGGACGCCGACGTGATCGTGTTCATCTATCGCGACGAGTATTACAACAAGGATTCCGCCGAAAAAGGCGTGGCGGAAATCATCATCGGCAAACAGCGTAACGGGCCGACCGGCGCGGTCAAGCTGACCTTTCTCGGCCAGTACACCAAGTTCGAAAACTACGCCAGCGATTCGTACGCCGGCAGCTTCGAGTAAGCGCGCGTGAGCCGCGCGGCGTTCGCCACGATCCATCTCGCCAGCCTCAGACACAATCTGCAGCGCGTGCGCGAACTCGGCGGCGGCGCCAAGGTCATGGCGGTGGTCAAGGCCGACGGTTATGGTCACGGCCTCGAGCGTGTTGCGCGCGCATTGGCGAGTGCAGATGCGTTCGGTGTCGCCGCGATTGCCGACGGGTTGCGCCTGCGTGCGGCGGGATTTCGCCAGCGTATTGTCGTATTGTCCGGCCCGGATGAAGCGGCCGATCTGGCCGAGTTGCGTCGGCTCGATCTCGATGCCGTGATCCATCACGACAGCCAGGTGCAGTGGCTCGAAGCAGATCGCGATACGCGCCCGATTCGTGTCTGGCTGAAGATCGACAGCGGCATGCATCGGCTCGGTTTCGCGCCGAAGCGCGCGAGGGAAATTCACAAGCGATTGCGCGCATTGCCGTCGATCCGATCGGACATCACCTTGATGACGCACTTCGCCGCATCAGATGAATTCGACAAACCACTCACAGCAACGCAGATTGCTAATTTCGCTGCGTCAGTGAGCGATCTTCCGGGCGAACATTCGCTTGCCAATTCGGCCGCGGTGATCGGCTGGCCCGCGTCGCGCGGACAGTGGTTGCGCAGTGGCGGTCTGTTGTACGGATTGTCGGTGGTCGATGGAAAAACCGGCGCGGATTTCGGTTTCCATGCGGCCATGACCTTGTCGAGCAAACTCATCGCTGTGAACGATGTGCGCAAGGGCGAGCACGTCGGTTACGCCGCCACCTGGCAATGCCCCGAAGACATGCGCATCGGCGTCGCCGCGATCGGTTACGGCGACGGTTATCCGCGCAGTGCCGCATCCGGCACGCCGGTGCTGGTCAACGGTCAACGCGCCGCA
>JANXUW010000605.1 GCA_025351985.1 Pseudolysobacter sp. | reverse complement strand
GGTAGAGAATGCGTTTCTACACCTCAAACGTTGGCGCGGGATCGCGACGCGTTACGCGAAGCGCTCGGCATCGTTCCTGGCCGCCGTGCAAATCCGATGTTTGATGCTGTGGGTGGAAATCTTGTGACGACACTACCTAAGACTCTTTGTAGCAGGTAGTTTCGCTGTAGCTGCCATTGATCGCTGTGTCGTAACACACCATCCAGTACCTGTACTGATAATAGCCACCGCTGCTGCTGCCGCCGCCATCGCCGGGGCCACCACTACCCGTCTGAGCGCTCGGGTCATGCTGCGTTCCGGGGATGGGCACCGCGCGGACACTCATCATTACGTCCCCAATTTCGGCGCACTCCGAAGTCCCCTCCCTGTAAGTAACCTTATATTGTGTTACCCCTCGTGAGAGAACTAAGACCGTTGGCGGTCACGTATCGCCCCACCGCCTGCGAGATGGCCGCAGTTCGAATCTCGAAGTCGGAGTAGATACTGACGCCATCAATCGCTGGCGCACCGGAATACAATGGATCAGACAAATCCAGTTTTGCTACTGCGGTACTACCACAACCAGCCGCATATGCGGCGCCGGAGATGAATGAAATAAGTGACAATAAAAGGAAAGCAAAAAAATACCGACTTGATATAACTAAATCCCTATGCGTATTTGATATCCACTAGTTTAAAAGGCTTGACGTATTCCCGGGATTTAGTCCCCCAGTATTTAGTCCCTTGTAGATCATCTCCTCAAGAATTTGTATTTGTTGAAAATCGTCTGGAGAAAACGCGCTCTTGCGCATATTTTCTCTGAGGCTCCCGGATGAGCAGAACATGAAGCCCTGAAAACACGTTTGGCGCAGCAGCGGGCCATTTTCAGAACAGTCCAACCCCATGTCGCATGCGACAAGCTTCCAGGCTGCCTCAGTTTTGAAGGAACCAGCCGCAGCGCCCGTAAATCCAGAATTCGCGCCGAACATCTGACTCAATTCGAATATAGCGCCCGCATCGCCAGAGCCTAGTATCTGAAACACCTCAGATATCATTACGTCCGGTGCTAAAGGCTGTTTGGTCGAGCTTAGCCCATCCATTGTTTCGCCCCTGACCAGTTGCCTGGCCTTCGCCTCCACGCTTCCCGCGATTGCGGCCTGCGCGTAGTATTGCTCGCGTAACGCGGTCTGATTCCTCGTCTCCGGGAAGTTACTGCAGCGCTGGGAAAACGCAGCCGCATATTTTTCAACCAGCCTCACATCTGGAGCGCCACCGGTCTCCGCGAGATGTTTGAGATATTTCACGTTCTCGGCAATGAAATTGGGACGGAACGATAGCATTCCGCACTCATCGAGGGCCTTGGCGTTGGCGAGTTGTATATCTTTTTCTGCTGCGCCCTCGGCTTTGAGGCTGTCGATGTATGCCTTGAGATTGGTCGCTGTGGAATAGTTTGCGGATCGAGCCGAAACCACACGATTAGGTAATAACGGAGAAGCATTTCCCGGATGACTGGATTCGCTGTTGATACCCGTGCTCGCCGATGCGGTGGAGTGCGAAACCGCCGGTTCTGATCCTGCCCCAATGTAACGAAATTTCCATACAGCCAACAGGATCAATACAACGAAAACAACGACTGCTGCTATTTTCTTCACGAAAGAAATTATCCTTGCTTGCGTTAATCCTTCGCGTTAAATATCGTTCAGATTAGCACGATTCTTACTCCCCAATAATTATCGTCATATCCACTTTTTAAAAGCAATCGATTTTCTGCAGATAATTCAAGAATTTTCTGTCAAACGCCTGATTAGGGTGGCGGATTAGCAGGCTGTTGAGAAACTCCTGCTCAAAGTCTTTGTCATAGACGCCGTCAATCACAAGGCGAGTCGAGTCATGCGCGGAGCAGATGTGCAGCAATTGGGAATGTTTTCCTACGTGTCGGTGGAAGACCGCGTGCCGCTCGACCACCCGATCCGCAAACTGCGCGTGCTGGTGGATACGATTTTGCGGGAGTTGGATGATGTGCTGGCCTCGCGTTACGCCGTAGGCTGTCGCGAATCGATTCCGCCGGAACGCCTGCTGCGTGCCTCGTTGCTGCAAGTGGTCTACAGCGTGCGCAGCGAGCGGCTGCTGATGGAACAGCTCAGCTACAGCTTGCTGTTCCGCTGGTTCGTGGGCTTGAACATCGACGATGCGGTGTGGGATCACTCGACCTTTTCGTTCAACCGCGAACGCCTGTTCGATGCCGAGATCGCGCAGCGGTTCTTCGAGCATACGGTACTGCTGGCGCGGTTTAACGACTTGGTCAGCGACGAACATTTTTCGGTGGATGGCACGTTGCTGCAGGCGTGGGCTTCGCACAAGAGTTTCCGCCCCAGGGATGAAAACGACGATGGTGATGGCAGCGATTTCCGCGGCACCCAACGCCGCAACGACCCGCACGCCTCCACCACCAACGCGGACGCGCGACTGGCGCGCAAAGGCCGTGGCCGCG
>JANXUW010000604.1 GCA_025351985.1 Pseudolysobacter sp. | reverse complement strand
GGTAGAGAATGCGTTTCTACACCTCAAACGTTGGCGCGGGATCGCGACGCGTTACGCGAAGCGCTCGGCATCGTTCCTGGCCGCCGTGCAAATCCGATGTTTGATGCTGTGGGTGGAAATCTTGTGACGACACTACCTAAGCAAATGCGCAATCGTCATAAGTCGGTGGCGAGCGATGTTGCAGGATGTGGGATCTGATTCAGAAAACGTTTGCTAGGATTCGCGAATGAACCTCGATGACAATCTTGCCGCCGCGCCGAATAGCGCTTTCGATCGCATGGAACATTTTCGACCAGCGGTTTCGATATCGCGCGACACTTTGCCGGTATTGATTATTCAAACCGGCACGGCATTGCCGCATCTGCGTGCACGCCATCGCGATTTCCCGCACTGGTTTCGCACCGGCCTCAAGCTGCATGCGCGACATATCACCGTGACGCAGGTCGAGCGCGGTGAAAAATTGCCGGATGCGCGCGGTTTCGGTGCGGCGATCATCACCGGCTCCGGCGCGATGGTGACCGATCGCCATGATTGGAGCGAGCGCACCGCAGAATGGCTGCGCGGCGCGATGCAGCAGCAATTGCCGTTGTTCGGTGTCTGTTACGGCCACCAGCTCATGGCGCACGCGCTGGGTGGCGAGGTCGGTTACAACCCGCGTGGCCGCGAGATGGGAACAATCGATATCGATGCACACGATGCCGCGCGCAGCGACGATTTATTCGGCCCGCTCGGATCGCGCTTCCGTGCGCACGCAACGCATCTGCAAAGCGTATTGAAGCCGCCGCGTGACGCGGTTGTATTGGCACGCTCCGCGCTCGAGGATTGCCATGCGTTGCGCTACTCGCGTCGCGCCTGGAGTGTACAGTTTCATCCCGAATTCAGCACCCATGCGATGCGCGGTTACATCCACAAACGCACGTCGGAATTGCATCAGGAAGGCCTTGATGCCGCCGCGTTGTTGGGTGCGGTAAAACCGTGTCCCGATGCGCGCCGTTTGCTGCGGCGTTTCCTGCGTCTGGCGCGCAATTGACCGACACGCTGTTCGCGCGTTATTTGAGGATTGCCGGTTTGTCGTGCGAATGGTGTCGCAGCCGATGGCTGCGATAACCGTGTTTCTGAAGTCCGTGCCGTGCGAAAGATCGCGTTTATTTGCGCGCCTTGATGCCCATGCTCTTGCGCGCAGCCGCGAGCGGATCGCCCACTTTTGCCGACGCCAGATAGTTGCTGATGGCCTCGTTGGTAACATCGTACAACGGACGCCCCATCACCGCCGCAGCGGCCTTGAGACTGTCACGCACACGCTTCGAAACGCGCAGACTGGCGTCCCGGGTATCGTCGATTTCTGCTGCCGTTTTTTTCATGCGATCGCCTCCAATGGCTGATTTGCTTACCCCTGAGTACACATTTATACATCGGAACCGGCTTGCGCGAAACCCCGCGATTGGTCGCATTGGTGCGATCGCTTCAAACCGCTGGCGCGCCTACCCCATGCAATTTATGCTTGCTAGTGAAACCATCCTGCGGACAATCCGCGCTGTGAAAGGACGATCTTATGAGTTTTCGCCAAGTCGATGTAAACAATAGTGTGGGCTGGTTGAGCAAGGGCTGGGAGATTTTCAGCAAGAATCCGGGCGTCTGGATTCTCATGGCGCTGATCAGTTTCGTGATTTTTGTGCTGCTGTTTTTCATTCCGCTGCTGGGCCAGCTTGCCGCCGCGATTCTCGGCACCTTGTTGTATGCCGGAATGATTTATGCCGCGAGCGAGCAAGATGCCGGACGCACGATCGACCTGAATCACCTGTTCCGTGCATTTCAGGATTCGAACAAACTTTCGCCGCTGATCATCCTGAGCCTGATCGCGGTGGCCGGTGCCGTGTTGACGCTGGTGCTGGGTTTTCTTTTTCTCGGCGGCGCGATCGGTGCGATGGCCATCGGCGGCGTGACCAATTCGGGCGGCCTGGCTGCGGGCGCGTTGCTCGGCGGCGGTTTGCTGTGGCTGCTGCTGAGCATGGTGATCAAGCTCGCGGTATCGGCGCTGATGTTTTTTTCGGTGCCGCGCATCATGCTTGAAGGCGGCGATCCGGTCGTGACCGCGAAAGACAGCCTCAATGCGGTGCTCGCGAATATCGGCCCGATGCTGATATTCGGCCTGATCGTGATCGTGCTGAGTGTTGTTGCCGCGATACCGGTGTTCCTCGGCTGGCTGGTGCTGATGCCGGTATTGGCCGGCGCGAATTACGCGGCGTACCAAAACGTCTACGGCAATATCATCACCTTGCCGCCGAGCGAGCCGACACCGCCGACACCGCCGACACCGCCGACACCGCCGACACCGCCGACACCGCCCAGCGAACCGCCGGCAGTCTGATCAATCGGCAACGCGGCTGGAGTTTTCCGCGCGGCGCGCGAGCAGGCGCGCCGCAATGATGCCGACTTCGTACAGCAGGCACATCGGCACCGCGAGCATCAGCATCGACAGGGCATCGGGTGGTGTCAGCAGCGCGGCGACCACGACACAACCGACGATCACATACGGCCGGCTGGTACTCAACTGTTCGGTGGTGACCCAGCCGAGCAGGACGATGATCAAGGTTGCCACCGGTACTTCGAAACACATGCCGAACGCGAGAAACATCACCAGCACGAAGTCGAGATAATGGCCGATGTCGGTCATCATCGCGACACCTTCGGGCGTGACTCCGGCGAGAAAACCGAACACCATCGGCAGCACCAGAAAGTACGCGAACGCACAGCCGCCGTAGAACAACAAGACACTCGAAACCAGAATCGGCATTGCCAGGCGTTTTTCGTGTTTGTACAAACCCGGCGATACAAACGACCAAGCCTGATACAAAAGCACGGGCATCGCGGCGAATACGGCAACAAAAAAAGCGAGCTTGACCGGCGTGAAAAACGGTGAGGCGACATCGATCGCGATCATTTGTCCGCCCGCCGGCAAACGCGATAGCAGCGGCTTCGCCAGCCACGTATAGATCTTGTTGGCGAAAGGCATCAGCGCCGCAAACACCACCATTATCGTCGCTACCGCTTTGAGCAGGCGTTCGCGCAGTTCGATCAGGTGCGATAAGAACGTGGGCTCGCTCTCGCCCTCGGGTTCAGACGTGCTCATCGTGATGCGGCGGGCTGGATATCGAGTTCGGCAAGGCGCCATCTACGCCGTGTTCCGGCGTTGCGGCTTCGGCCACGACAGCAGGTGTCGGTTCGGGATGGATCGAGCCGTGGATATCCTGCATTGTGCTATTGATCGCCTCGTTCATGGCCGGGCGTGGATCGATCGATTGCACGGTTTCTTTCAGGTTGCGCTTGAGTTCTTCGGCCGCGAATTCGCGCTCGATGTCGTTGCGCACGTTCTGCCAACTCTGTCGCGCCTTGCGCAACAACGCACCGGCCGTGCGCGCGACTTTCGGCATACGCTCGGGGCCGAGCACCAGCAGCGACACCACCGCGATGATGCCGATTTGGCCCATGCTGAAATCAAACATGCGCTGACCTTACGGCACGTTGTCGCGTTTAACGTCGCTGGTCGCCGGTTTTACGACCGGCTCGGGATCGGCCTTCAGCTGCGAGGGCGGATGGCTGTCGTCGTCCTGCAAGCCCTTGCGGAAACTCTTGATCGCCGATGCCACATCGCCACCGATATTGCCGAGCTTCTTGGTGCCGAACACGAGAACGACGACCAGCGCCACGATAATCCAATGCCAACCACTAAAACCGCCCATAAATCCTCACTTTTCAGCGTCAAATGCGTGGCAGCCACTGCCGCCGTTCGATACGTTCAACGCGCACATCAGCGTCGGGATGACGCATCAGCGCGCAGTGTACTCCTCCAGACGATCGCGGAAGTCAACGACCGCACCGGGAACATTTGTGACACCGCCTTCGAAGATGCGACGCGGCGTGACGCCCTGGCCGTAAACATCCTGATTCGAGTCGTTGTCGATCGCGAGTACGGAGCCATCCAGCGCGACGCCGGCGAACAGGCCACGGCTGCGCGAGTAGGAAAAAATCTCGGCCTTGAGTTCGCCATCGGTGGATGCCTGCGCATCGCGACCGACCGGACCCGCCGCGACCGAGGCATCGGCGCCAAGGGTGAACTTGCCGTGCACGATATTATCCACGCCGCGCTGGGTGCGGAAGATCAACACCACGTCGGTCGAAGAGACGCCGACCTGAAATCCGAAACTGCCGCCGGTCATGCTGACGAAACTCGGATTGCTCCACGTGCCATCCGCCGACTTCACCGCGATGAGACCTTCGCCATGGCGACCGCCGATCACAAAACCAGCCTTGATCACATCGGGAATCACCGCAATCGCGTAGGCGCGCTTGAGCAAGTTCGACGGAATGCCTTTGTCCGGTGCCATCATCACTTCCTTGAGCACGCGCACCGCATCTTTGGCGCGCTTGTTTTCATCCTCGCCAGCGCGTGCCGGCACGGTGAACAGCGTGGTCAGACACAGCATGAGCAGAGCGAGGCGCGACAGCAATTTCATCATGGGTCTCCGAGGGCAAAGAATGGACGATTTAGATTACGCATATGCAGATGAACCTAGTGTTGCCATGACGCCGTCGCCCGCCAAACCATGCATCCGCGGTGCGCGGTGATAGTTGCTTCACATCGTGTGCGGCAGACTGCGCGGCCACGCTTTGGCCGAAGCACTACACTATGCATCTGAGTATGGATTATGCCTTCTTATGCTGACAACCCGACGCTACCTCGGCAATGCGAAATACCGGCACGGATCGCCCGCGAGCGCCGCCGTGTTGCTGGTCAATCTCGGCACACCGCAGGCGCCGACGCCGCGCGCGGTGCGACGTTATCTGGCGGAATTTCTTGCCGATCCGCGCGTGATCGAACTACCGCGCTGGTTGTGGCGGCTGATTCTGCATGGCGTGATTTTGCGTTTTCGGCCACGTCGCTCCGCCCATGCCTACGCGAAAATCTGGACGGCTGAAGGCTCGCCGTTATTGCTCAATAGTCAGGCACTCGCCGACGCGCTGGAAACCCAACTGAAAACGCTGCGCAACGGTCCGATCCATGTGCGGCTGGCGATGCGTTACGGCCAACCTGCGGTCGCCGACGTACTGACCGAATTGATGCGCACGAATGTGCGTCGCGTGTTGATATTGCCGCTGTATCCGCAATACTCCGCGACCTCGACCGGCAGCGTGATCGACGCCGTTGCCGCGACTTTGACCGACCTGCGCTGGCCGCCGGAAATTCGCTTCGTCAATCAGTATTTCGACGAGCCGGCGCATATCGAAGCGCTGGCGAAATCGATTGAAGCGTATTGGTCCGAGCACGGTCGCGGTCAACGTCTGCTGATGTCGTTCCACGGTATTCCCGAACGTTATCTGCACGCGGGTGATCCATATTTTTGCCAGTGCCAGGCTACGGCGCAGGCGCTGGCCAAACGGTTGCAGCTGGATCGTTCGCACTACCTCGTGAGTTTCCAGTCGCGGGTCGGGCGCGAGCGCTGGTTGCATCCGTACACCGATGTCGTGCTCAAGGAACTCGCCACGCAAGGCGTGCATCATCTGCAGGTGGTTTGTCCGGGGTTTGCGGTCGATTGCCTGGAAACGCTGGAAGAAATTGCGATGCAGAATCGCGAGCTATTTCTCGGTGCCGGTGGTGAGCGTTACGACTACATTCCGGCGCTGAATGCGACCGCGCCACAGGTCGACGCGCTGGCCGAACTGGTATTGCGGCATACGCAGGGCTGGCCCGAATTCGCGGCGGACTGGTCGGCCACGGACGATGCCAGCAAACGTGCGCAAGCCGCGGCGCGTTTTCTCGATGTGGAAAAAAACGCATGACCGAACTTGCCATCGATATCGCGTTCGGTCGGCTTGCGGCCCGGGCCTGGGGCGATCCGGCGAATCCGCCGATGCTGGCCTTGCATGGCTGGCTCGATAACGCCGCGAGCTTTGCTGGTCTCGCGCCGCTGCTGTCCGAGCATTACATCGTTGCGCTGGACTTTGCCGGCCACGGCCGCTCGGATCATCGCGCGCCCGGCAACTGGTATCACCATGTCGATCATGTCAGCGACGTACTTGAAGTCGTCAACAAACTGGGCTGGCAAAAATTCGGCGTGCTCGGACATTCGATGGGCGCGAGCATCGCGAGCATTTTTGCCGCGGCAGTGCCCGAGCGTATCGAACGTCTATTGTTGATCGAGGGTTTGGGGCCGCCGACCGCCGAGCAGGATCAGACTGTGGCGCAACTGCAGCGTGCGCTGCTTCAACGCGATAGTGCGCAGGCCAAAACACTGCGTATATTTCCGGATATCGAAGTCGCCATCGAGGCGCGCATCAAGGCAAATGGACTATCGCGCCAAGCGGCGGAATTGCTGGTTGAACGTGGCATCAAGCCGGTCGAAGGCGGCTTCAGCTGGTCGTCCGATTCGCGCCTGATGCTGGCATCGCCGCTGCGTTATTCCGAGTCGCAAATTCTCGCAATCCTGCGCGGCATTCGTGCGCCGACCGTGCTCGTGATGGCGGAGCCGCCGATGCCGTATTTCAAACCCGAGATCATGCAGGCGCGCATCGCTGCAGTCGAAAACATACGCGTGATTCGTGTGCCGGGTTCGCACCATCTGCATCTGGAACAGCCCGCACAAGTCGCACCGTTGTTGCGTTGAAATCCTGAATCGCGATTGCGCTGGAAGTCAGGCGATAAGTCGACCGAGTTCCGCCTTCAACGCATGGCCGCGAGTCTTGAGCCAGTCGCGCTGGGTTTTCCAGTCGGGATATAACGATGCAACGAGTGCCCAGAAACGCGGCGAATGATCGCGGATACGCAAGTGACACAGTTCGTGCACAACGACGTATTTCAACGCTTCGGGCGGCGCGAGCGCGAGCGCGAGATCGAGGGTCACACAATCGCGACTGTCCAGACTGCCCCACAGGCTTTTCAGTGGCTTGATGCGCAGGCCGGTCGGGGCGAGATTCAGCTCCGGCGTGTAACGCGCAAACCAGCGTGATACATCGCGACGAATCTGCGCCTGCAGGAACGAATGCAATAACGAACGCGCCGCACCGAGACTTTGCTCGTTATGCGGTTTCGGCAAAGTCAGCACGAGTTTGTCATCGACCAGCTCGATGCGCGGATACACACCCTGGCGCCAGATCAGCTGGGTGGTTTCGCCGCGCAACGGAATCAGCGTCGGCGCGCCCGGCAGCAGCGGCGGCGGGCCGTCGTGATCGAGATGCAGCTCGTCGAGTTTACTTTCCAGCCACTCTCCGTGCTGACGCAAAAACGCAAAAACCTGCGCTGGATGCGTGCCTTCCGGATAGGTCAGATGGGCGCCGCTGGAGGTTACTGTGAGGCGCAAGCGCCGCGCGCGCGGGTGCGATGAACGCCGCACCTTGATCGCGCCGCCGCTGGGCGTGGATAACTCCAGATAATCGTCTTGCCCGGTCGTGCTCATTGTTTCGTTTCAACCTTGTACCCGGCGCTCCGATCTCAAGCGGGATCGATCGGCCGGGGCAATCCAAACCATTCCTGCAATCGCGCCAGCAGGCGCTCCAGCTCCAGTGTCATCAGCGCAAAACGCGCGTCCAGTTCGGCGGCGGCGGATTCGCGCGAATCCTCGCCGAGTTCATCCAATACCTGATCGAGGAAGCGCAACTTGCGCAGCACCACATCCTCGCCCAGCACAAAACTTATGCGGTCTTCAAACGTCAAACCGAGCTGAAATACCTGCTTCCCGGTCTTGATGTGCTCCCGCACCTCGTCGGTTTCAAGGTCCTGGCGCCGGCAGCGGACGATCGCGCCGGACTCGGCCGGATCGCGCAGTTCGCATTCGTCGCCCAAAGTCAGGCCTGGCGGTAGCTTGCCACTAATCAGCCAGTCCGTCATCAGCACGCGGGGTGCCTCTTCCGGGCTGGCTGGAATGGCCGGAAAACTGCCCAAAGCCTCGCGAACCTGCGTCACCGCGTCTTCGGCCTGCTTGCGGCTGGCGCTATCGACCACGAACCAGCCGTTCTTGCTGTCCAGATAAGCATGCAATCGTGACGGTCGTATGAACGCGCGTGGCAGCAGATCGGTAAAAACCTCTTCTTTCAAACGCTTGCGTTCTCGCGCACCAATCCGGCGAGCTTCTTTTTCGATAATTGCCTCGATTTTTACCGCCAGCGCTTCGTTGACCACGGTGCTCGGCAGCAGTTTGTCCTCGCTGCCGACCGTGATCAGGGCGAATTCACCGACACGATAAACCAACTTTTCTTCATTCCTGCCCTGCGGCGAAACAAAACCGCGCGTGGCAAGCTCGATCGGTCCGCACGGACGCAAGCGCGCCTGATCGAGGCTTTCGTCGAGCGTTTTGAGCGAGGTGGAGACTTTTTCGGAAAAACGAAACACGGTCAGATTGCGAAACCACATAAGACTCAGGACTCTTGGGAAAACAGGAGGAATTGCCGAACCCGGATTATCGGTGCGGCAGGATAGCGGTAGTGCAGCAACGCAGATTACGCCGGTACGAGATCAAAACATGAGATCAGCATATCGCGTGGATTTTGTGGCCAGCATCCGTTTCTGCGTCATTCGATTCCGCGCCGTCGCCGGGCAGCCAGTCTGATGCCGAGAGCGAATTGGTCGGATCACGCGCACCGAGCGTAGCAAAATCGAACAGCTTGCGATCTGCCAGTTGCGACGGCGCGATATCGCCCAGCGCGCGTGAAATATTCTCGATACGACCGGGTTGCTTGCGCTCCCAGTCGGCCAACATTTCCTTGATCGCCTGGCGCTGCAGGGTTTCCTGCGAGCCGCACAGATTGCACGGAATGATCGGGAATTGGCGCAGTTCGGCGAACGCGGCCAGATCGTCTTCCTTGCAATATGCCAACGGCCGGATCACCACGTGCCGGCCATTGTCGGATTGCAGTTTCGGCGGCATCGCCTTGAGCTTGGATTGGTAGAACATGTTCAGGAACAGCGTTTCGACCATGTCGTCGCGATGGTGGCCGAGCGCGATCTTGGTCATGCCTTCACGCTCGGCAAATTCGTACAGCGCGCCACGCCGCAGGCGCGAACACAGACCGCACATGGTCTTGCCTGGCGGAATCACGCGCTTGACCACGCTGTAGGTGTCCTGCTCCAGGATATGAAACGGCACGCCGAGCGAGCGCAGGTAATCCGGCAATACATGCGCCGGGAATCCCGGATGTTTCTGATCGAGATTGACCGCGACCAGCTCGAAATTCACCGGGGCCTTGGCTTTCAACGCGAGCAGGATATCGAGCATTGCATACGAATCCTTGCCGCCGGACAAACACACCATGATACGGTCGCCTTCCTCGATCATGCGGAAATCGACAATCGCCTGCCCGACCTGGCGGCGCAAGCGCTTGACCAGTTTCTGAGCATTGATTTCGTGTTGGCGCAACGTGGCGGTCATGGCGGATCGGTGAGGTCACGAGCGGCATATTGTACGACCGAATGGCGTTGTTTCGGCAGTCGCAAACGGCACGCTGTTCGCGCGCCCGATGCGGCGCTAAACTCGC
>JANXUW010000600.1 GCA_025351985.1 Pseudolysobacter sp. | reverse complement strand
CATCGGCATCACCGGCTGGATCTGCGACGAACGCCGCGGCCTGCATCTGCGCGAGCTCGTGAAAAACATTCCGGCGAACCGGCTCATGATCGAAACCGATGCGCCGTATCTGCTGCCGCGCAATCTCAAACCGATGCCGAGCCATCGTCGCAACGAGCCGATGTATCTCGCGCATATCTGCGCTGAAATCGCGCGTGATCGTGGTGAGGACGTCGAGCAGACGGCGGCGCAGACAACGGCGACGGCGCGTGAGTTTTTTCGTCTGCCGGATGTGCGCGGCGGCGACGCATCGCTCACCGGTTAAAACGTCTGCGCAGAAAAACGGCCGTGTGTAAAAAACGAAGCCGTCATCCCAGCGCAAGCTGGGAACCATTTTGATTTCGGCGATAGATCACGTTGGATTCCAGCCTTCGCTGGGATGACGAGCGTGTGGTGCCTACGGTTTCGGCTTGCGTTTGAAAAACCGGCTGATCGCCGCGCCGAACGCAATGATGCCGGCGAAGATGATTTTTTTCGCCGCGAGCAAAGCCACAAACAACTTCGCGAACAGGCCGGCTTTTGCCGCCACCGCACCAACCACCAGCGCGCCGAGGCCATACGCCGCGACCTTGTCGGTGCTCGCGTTGAAGTCGGTATATTTTTTGCCGCTGTCGAATTCGGTGAGCGCCAATACTTTCTGCATGTCACGCTGCACGACCGGCAACTGATCCATGCCGGCTATCGCGTTCATGCTCAGATAACCACCGCGGCCGAGCGCGCGAATATCGTAGTTCAAGGTGTGTTCGCTGGAACCGTCGAAACTCAGCTCTTTCGCCCAATACAACTTGTTGCTGGTCGCATCGTAATGCGGCGGCTGCGCCCAGCCGACCAGCTGGATCGCGTGATAACCCTGCTTCACGCGTTCCGGATTGTCGTCGCTCGTGCTCTTCTGCATTTCCTTGAGCATGTCGTCGTAATTGATCTTGGCCGCATCGGCATCGGTGATATGCCCATCATCAGAATAGGTCAGCACCACGGCCCACGATTTGTCCGGATCGCTCAGCGGCGCACTGGTCGGCACGAGCATGCCGAGAATGTCGCTGTCCGGCGGATTGCCCCACAAATCCTCCAGCACACGCTGCGCATCCTTGGCATCGAGATAGCGGAATTCCGGCGTAAGTTTGAGTGTTGCACCGGCCTTCGGCACCGCCACATTGCCGGTCTGGAAATGCAGCGCGTCGACAAACTTCTGCACCTGTTGCTGACGTTGCTCGGGCGTGGCCGTCGGTTCGGCGGCCGGGCAGAACGTGCTGGTCAGCATCAAGGCGGTGACAAGAAAAATAATTGGTAAACGCATCATCAAGCTCCCTGGAATCTTCGGTAGTGGATTGGCGCAATAACGCCAGACGCGATTTCCCCACGCCTGTTTGACGGCTAGCGAGCCGCAACGTTATTTTCCCCAAGCGCGACATTCTACGACACGACATGCACCCGCGCCGCAACGAAATACACGTGCGATTCGTCCTCATTCGGCCGTGGCGCATTCGCCTATGGCAGAAAAAATTCAGGTACTGCATCGGCAGTGATGCAACAGCAGCTTTACCACGCTCACGCTACCATAGCGGCATGATTTATCGCTTCGACGATTTCCGGCTCAATTCAGCCACACGCGAACTGCATCGGCACGACATTCTGGTCGCGCTTCCGGCGCGAGCATTCGAGTGCCTGGCGTATCTGATCGAGCATCGCGAACGTGCGGTCGGTCGCGATGAACTGATCGCCGCGGTGTGGGGCCGCGTCGAAGTCAGCGACGCCTTGCTCAGCCATACCGTGGTCAAGATTCGGCGCAGCCTCGGCGATACCGGCAACGAACAGCGCACCATTCGCACCGTGCCGCGCTTTGGTTATCGCTGGGTCGGCGAGATCGCGGCGGTGTCCGCATCGATCGAGACAGCGGCGCATATCCTGGCTGCAGCTCAACCGATAGAAGCAGTAGCCGCACCAGATATCGAAGCGCCGATCCTGTCGCCGCCAATATCGCCGCGGAAAATTCCGCAGCGGATTGCGCTGGTACTGATCGCGTTCGCGGGCATCGCGCTGACGGTTGATTTGCTCTGGCATCTGCTGGCGACGAATCCGCGCGACGTTGCCCCCGTTGCCGCCAGCAATACGGTTGCAGCAAACATCGAAAATTCCGCCGCACTCGCGCTCGTATTGCCCGCCGAAGTCAGCGCATCTGACGACTGGCGCTGGCTGCGTTTCGGCCTGATGGATCTCGTGGCAAACCGATTGCGCGACGGCGCGTTGTACACGATGCCGAGCGAGAGTGTGGTCGCCTTGCTGAAGCAGCGTGATGCCGCCAACAAGCCTGACCTGCTGCACGACACGCAGCTCGCGAAGATAGCTGCGATGCGCATCTTGCCGCGCGTGCGCAGCGATGGCGCGCGCTGGACGGTGCGCCTCGATGTGTTCGGTGCGCAGAACGATCAGAGTGTCGAGGCGCAGGCCGACGACGCGATCAAGGCCGCGCGCGACGCCGCCGATTTGCTGCTGAACAAACTCGGCCACAAGCTCAACATCGCCGGCAGCGAACCGCCCTCGCCGGAACTCGAAGAATTGATGCAACGTTCCGGCGCCGCGATGCTGGCCGATCAACTCGATCAGGCGCGCGACCTGATCCGCGCGGCCACGCCGGACTTGCAACGCCAGCCGCGGGTCGAGCAGCGCATGGCGCAGATCGACTTTCGCAGCGGCAATTATGTCGCCACCGAATCGCGCCTGCATGTCCTGCTCGATCGCCTTTCGCCACAACGCGATGCACCATTGCGCGCGCGTGCGCTGATCACGCTGGCCGGCGCGTATTTGCGGCAGAACAAGATCGACCTCGCCGGCGATACCTACGAAGAAGCGATCACGCTGCGCCAGGACCAGGCGGATCCGGTCGTGCTGGGTGTCGCGTATCTCGGGCGCGGTACGGTGCTCGCGCAGAAACAGCGTTTCGACGAAGCGATCGACGAACTGTCGCGCGCCCGCACCGAACTCGAAGCTACCGGCGACGGTCAGGGCGTGGCTGCGGTCGATGTGAATCTCGGCGAGATCCAGAGCATGCGTCATCGCCCCGCCGAAGCGCTGCCGCTGCTGAAAAATGCGGCACGCGAATTCGAGCTGCTCGGCCTGCGCGAAGGCCTGGCCTACGCGCTCGCGCAACAGGCCAGCGCCGAGCGCGAGATGCTGGATTTTGCCGCCGCGCTGGCCACTACAGAGCGTTTCTGGCCGGCCGAACAACACACCAACAACCTGCGCCTGCGTTGGACGCTAACCTGCGTGCGCGCCGAAGCAGTGACCGATTCCGGTCGGCACGACGATGCGCAGATTTTGTTGTCACGTATCCGCAGCGAAGCCGATCCACATGCAGATGTATTGGCGCGCGCGTGCGCCGATGCACTGGCTGCGAGCATCGCGTGGCGTCATGGCGACACGGTTGCCACCGTGCGTTTTGCCGAAGCCGCGCTCACGAGCGATTTTCGCGACGCCGAGCCGACCCGCTACCTGCGCACGGCGGTGTTGCGTGTTCGCGCGTTGCTGCGCAATAGCCAAGCCGCGGAGGCGACGGCGCAACTGCAAACCTTGCGTACGTGGATCGGTAACGATGCCGCGGGCGACTGGCGCACGGTGTACCTGCAACTGCTCGATGCCGAGCAGGCCGCGGCCGCGCACCGCACCGAACCGGCGCTCGAACAATTTGCCGCGGCATGGCAGGGCGCGATCCGTTTCAACGTAGCGGAGGATCTGGTTGCCGTGGCGGTGCCCTACCTCGAGGTATTGATCGCGGCCAGCCAACTCGACAGCGCGCGCATTGTGGCCGGTCGCATCAACGCCTGGGCTGACCGCGACCTGCGCGTAGCGATCGCGCAGGCGCAGCTGTTTCGTGCGCTCGGGCGGAGCGATGCCGCGCGCAAAGCCGAAGAAACCGCGGCGCGATTGCTCGGTCCACAAACCGCACCGACGCCGACCGCCACAACGCGATAAGGCAATCTGGCCGGTATCGCACATCCATGACGCCGCATCAGCGCAGCTCGTACATCGTCTGCACATCGATTGCGCATGCGCATTTTTGCGCGGCTACCGACAATCCATGACGCCCGACAAAACCACCGCGTGACGCGTTCGTGCGCACGCAGCGGTCGCCTCGTCGCGGCGCTCTGTCACCGTTAATCCCTGAGGACAAGTCCGGCCATGAACATGAAATTGCTGCGCGTGTGGTGTTTTGTTTTATTCAGTCTGCTGGCGTTCGTCGGCAATACGACGGCGGCGACGCTGACCCTGGCGGATGTCGGCGGCGGCGCGCTGTCGCCGCCGGTGACGCTGGGCAACTATGTGTACGTCGGCACGGGCGCCACGCTGACCACCTGGAACATGAGCGATCCGACCCATCCGGTCGTCGCCAACCGCACCAGCGACAAACCCGCGCCGGGTCCGGTGCGCGCGCTGGCGCTGGTCGGCGGTTATCTGTACGCGGCGTGGAATACACCTTCGGATACCGGCGGCATCACGATCTATTCGCTGGCCGACCCGGCGCATCCGCGGGCCGTGGCCGAAATCGACAACTACATCGCTTCGGACTACAAACGCCCGATCGGTCTGGCCGCATCCGGCAACTACGTGTATCTGGGCGATGCCGACAATGGCCTGGTGGTGCTCGACGCCAGCCACCCGCTCGCACCGGTGTATGCGGGTATGGTCGCCGGCGTCTATGAATTCGACGCGATGGGCGTGTATGGCGGCAAGCTGCTGACCACCGGCTCCAGTTTCATCGGCGGCCGGGTCGTGCATGTCATCGATATTTCGAACCCGGCGGCGCCGGTCGAGGTCGGCAATACCTCGCTCGACGGAGATACGGTGTTGCGTGCCGTACTGACCGATGGTTATGCGATCGGCGTCGGTCTCGACCTGATGGTGTACGACCTGCATGATCCGGCCAATATCACGCAGGTGTTCGATGCTCCGATCGACGTGGCGTACCACGCGATCCGCATGGGCAACGTCTTGTACCTGATCGGTGCGAGCGGCATCCAGGTCTGGGATTTCACCACGCCGAATGCGCCGGCGTTGTTGCGCACGGTGGCGATGGACGCGTTCGCGCCGGATCAGGTAGCGGTCACGCCGTTCGGTGCGTTGATCCTGACCGATATCGATCACGGCCTGCTGCTCGGTATCGCCGACCCGCTGCATCCCGTGCTTGCGGCGAGTTTCACGCTGCCGTTCGGCGTGATGGCGCACGCCGGAGCTTTTGATGCGAGCCACGTGTATTTCGCGCAGACCGGCTATGGCCTCGGTGTGCTCGATGCGACCACGCTGGCCGCGCAAGGCCGTTACGACGCGGACTTGCCAGCCGACCTCGCCGCGCGCGACATGGAAGATATCTCGGTCGATGGCGGCCGCGCTTATCTCGCCGCGTGGGGTTACGGCGTGTTGATCGCCGACCTCACCGATCCGACCCATCCGAGCGAACTCGGACGCTTCGAATTTCCGTTCGCCAGCGCCATCGAAGCGCACGGCAACCGTGTTTATGTCGCGAGCACGACCAACGGTGGCATCTTCAAGATTCTCGATGTTTCCAATCCGGCCGATCCGCAGGAGCTCGGCGAACTCACCACCAGCCAGACCTACGACCTGACCGTGCGCGGCAATTACGCCTATCTCGTCGATGGCTCGACGTTCGGTGACGGTGGTTTGCGTGTGGTCGATGTTTCCGATCCGAGCACCCCGAGCGTGCTCGGCCAGTACACCGATTGCAACGAGGCCAGCGGCGTGGATGTGAG
>JANXUW010000577.1 GCA_025351985.1 Pseudolysobacter sp. | reverse complement strand
GCTATTCAGCTTTCGGCAAGCTGGAAAAACGCGACGAGTGCGCAAAAACAATCCCTCGCCTGCAATGCAGTACGAGGGATTTTTTCAAGTCGAGAACGCGATCAGCGTGCGGCGATCAACGCCAGCGTGGTGTCGAGCATGCGGTTGGAAAAACCCCACTCGTTGTCGTACCACGACAGCACCTTGACCATCGTGCCGCCCATGACCTTGGTCAAGGTCGAATCGTAAATCGAGCTGCGCGAGTCGTGATTGAAATCGACCGATACCAGCGGTTTGGTATTGATGCCGAGGATGCCCTTGAACGCGCCTTCGGAGGCTTCTTTCACGACCGCGTCGATTTCTTCCTTGCTGGTCGCGCGCGCGGCGACAAAACACAGATCGACCACCGAGACATTGATGGTCGGCACGCGCATCGAGAAACCGTCGAGCTTGCCGTTGAGCTCCGGCAACACCAGGCCCACCGCGGCGGCGGCGCCGGTCTTGGTCGGGATCTGGCTCATCGTTGCCGAACGCGCGCGGCGCAGGTCGCTATGATAAACGTCGGTCAGTACCTGATCGTTGGTGTAGGCATGGATCGTCGTCATGAGGCCATGCACGATGCCGATTTTCTCGTGCAACACTTTCGCCAGCGGTGCCAGGCAATTGGTGGTGCACGACGCATTCGAAATCACCTGATGCGCGGCAGTCAGCGTGTGATGATTGACGCCGTAGACGATCGTGCCATCGACATCTTTATCGCCCGGCGCGGAGATGATTACCTTCTTCGCACCGGCTGCGATATGCGCGCCGGCCTTGGCCTTGCTCGTGAAAAATCCGGTGCATTCGAGCACGACATCGACACCGAGCGAAGCCCACGGCAACTTGGCCGGATCGCGCTCGGCGAACACCTTGATGCGATCGTCCTTGATGATCAGGTCACCGCCATCCACCGCGACTTCGTGCGGAAAACGGCCATGCGCTGTGTCGTAACGCGTGAGGTGCGCGTTGGTCTCGGCGTCGCCCAGATCGTTGATCGCGACCACCTGGATTTCGTGCGTGCGATTGGATTCGTACAACGCGCGCAGGATATTGCGACCGATGCGGCCGTAACCGTTGATGGCGACTTTGATGGGCATGTAGCGACTCCAGGCAGTAGGCGAATTGGACGGGTATTTTAACGCTTAAAGCAGTGCTTTCGCAGCAGCCAGCACATGTTCGGCGGTAATGCCGAAGTGCTTGTACAAGGCTTCCGCCGGTGCCGATGCGCCAAAACTGTCGATGCCGATCACGGCGCCGTCGAGGCCGACATACTTGCGCCAGAAGTCGGTCACCCCGGCCTCGACCGCAACACGCTTGCGGCACCAGCCAGGTAACACGCCTTCACGATATTCCAGCGGCTGCGCATCGAACACGTCGGTACTCGGCATCGAAACCACACGCACGCCGATACCTTGCGCATCGAGTTCGCGCGCGGCGTGCATCGCAAGTTCGACCTCTGATCCGGTCGCCATGAGGATGATCTGCACCTTCGCATTCAGCGGATCGAGCAGGACATAACCGCCGCGCGCGATATCGGCCAGTTGGGTCTTGTCGCGTAATTGATGTTGCAGATTCTGGCGCGAGAAAATCAGGCAGCTTGGGCCGTCGCGGCGCTCGATCGCGGCTTTCCAGGCAACGGCAGATTCAACCGCATCGCACGGCCGCCAGACGTGGTTGTTGGGGATGTAGCGCAGGCTCGCCAGATGCTCGATCGGCTGATGCGTCGGCCCGTCTTCGCCGAGGCCGATCGAGTCGTGCGTGAAGATGTGGATCGCGCCGGCCGGAATCAGCGCACTCATGCGCAGCGCGTTACGCGAATAATCCGAGAACACGAGGAAGGTGGCGTCGTACGGAATCAGCGCGCCGTGCAACGCGATGCCGTTGCTGATCGCGCTCATGCCGAATTCGCGTACGCCGTAATAGACGTAATTGCCGTTCTCGTCACCGAGCTTGATATCGCGCGATCCTTTCCACAACGTGAGGTTGGAGTGCGCGAGATCGGCCGAGCCGCCGATGAGTTCAGGCAACAACGGACCAAACGCATCCAGCGCCATTTGCGATGCCTTGCGTGACGCCACCACCGGGCCTTCGTGCTGCAGTTTCACGATGTACGCCTGCGCGCTCAGTTCCCAATTATGCGGCAGATCGCCGTTGATGCGGCGCTGCAATTCGGCGGCCAGATCGGGATGCGCATTTGTGTACTTTGCGAACACCGCGTGCCAGGTCTGTTCGCGGGCCTCGCCTTTCAGTTGCGCATTCCACGAAGCGTAGATTTCCTGCGGAATGACGAACGGCGCGTGCCTCCAGCCGAGCGCCGTCCGTGCGCCGGCAATTTCCTCGGCGCCGAGCGGCGCGCCGTGCGCGCCTTCGGTGCCGGCTTTTTTCGGCGCGCCAAAACCGATCACGGTCTTGCAGCAGATCAAGGTCGGCTGATCGTGTGTTTTCGCCTGCGCGATAGCAGCGTGCACGGCGTCGGCGTTGTGCCCATCGACGTGTCGAATCACCTTCCAGCCATACGCCTCGAAACGCGCCGGCGTGTCGTCGCGGAACCAGCCAACGACTTTGCCGTCGATCGAAATATCATTGTCATCGTAGATCGCGATGAGCTTGCCGAGCTTGAGCGCACCGGCCAGCGAGCACACTTCGTGCGAGATGCCTTCCATCAGGCAACCGTCGCCGAGCAGCACGTAGGTGTGATGGTCGATCACATCGAAACCGGGCTGGTTGAAACGCGCCGCGAGCACCTTCTCCGCGAGCGCCATGCCCACCGCGTTTGCCAAGCCCTGGCCGAGCGGACCGGTGGTGGTTTCGACACCTGGCGTTTCGCTGTATTCGGGATGTCCAGCGGTTTTCGAATGCAGCTGGCGGAAGCGCTTGATCTGCTCGATCGGCAAGTCGTAACCGCTCAAATGCAGTAACGAATACAGCAGCATCGAGCCGTGGCCGTTCGACAGCACGAAGCGATCGCGATTGAACCACTTCGGATTTTTCGGATTGTGGCTGAGGAAATCGTTCCATAACACTTCGGCGATATCCGCCATGCCCATCGGTGCGCCGGGATGGCCGGACTTGGCGGCTTCGACCGCGTCCATGGATAACGCACGAATGGCGTTGGCGAGCTCTCTACGGCTGGTCATGCGGCAACTCTCTGGAAGGGAAATCGGGGGCGGCGCGGGCCACGCAGGGCGGCATTGTCGCGCAAGTGCGCCGGCCTTGTCGCGCGGTGATCCATCGCGACAACCACGTTCAGGCATCTAAAGCCCCACTGAACAACGAAATCCCGCAGCGGAACTATTTCCTGTACTGCTGAGTCTTGAAATGCCGAGACGATGACCATAGCTTGATTACCGTCACCACAACGGCGCCATGCAAAGAGTTTCAGCGCACCGCTTGTGGAAAGGTTGAGTTACAGATTTTTTTATCAATAAGCAGGAGAAAGTCGTGAAAAAAACCCTATTGGCCATTGCCTTGGCGACCACCGGTTTCGTTGCTCTGTCGACGTCGAGCTTCGCCGCGGATGCAGCCTATAACGGCGGTTATTTCATCAACGGTGGTGTGGGCCGTACCGAAGTCAACAAGAGTCCGTTCGATACCAACGATACCGGCTACACGCTCAACGGCGGTTATCGCTGGGGTCTGTTCGGCGTCGAAGTCGGTTACACCGACTTGGGTTCGTACAAGCAGAATGTTCCTGTCATCAGTGTACCCGTCGGCGTGAACGGTAGCGGCGCGCCGGTAGTCGGCTCCGTCAACATGAAAGCGAAAGTTCACGGCCCGACGCTTGGCGGCAATGTACATGTCCCGGTCGGTGACAATTTTTACATCAGCGGTCGTGCCGGCGTTTATCACTTTGACAGCAACGCGCAACTCGGTGCTCTGGACAGCTCCGGCAACGTGATAATCGTGCACACCAGCGCGGACGGCTATAAGCCTTACGGCGGCGTCGGTGTCGGTTACGATTTTTCGAGCAACGTCAGTCTCGGTGTGAACTACGACTATTACAGCGCGAAAAAGAGCGACTTCGATCTGAGTTCCAAGATGCTTTCGGTGAACGCCGAGTACCGTTTTTAACAGGCGATTTCTAAACGGTAATTTCCAAGCAGTAATCCCGCACTCCTCCAGTACGAAAAGTCCAGGACGGACTCACAGGTTCATGGCCCGCCGGATGCGGGCCTTTTTTTTGCCTAGCAGATTTTTCGATGGCATCGCAGGCGCCGCTTGTGTCAATTGTTCACGGCGCCGTTAGATCGAAACCATCGCGAAAAACGACCTCCATCGGTGCGCCCCACAACGCATACGCCGACTCGCTGAATTGCGTCGCCGCACCGGGCGCGCCGAATAACGGAATGACTTCGATAGTAAAACTGCTGCCCGCGACCACACCTGACAGCGGCGCATCCTGATCCTGCCAGTAGCGCAACGGATCGGCCGCGGCATACGGAAAATATCCCGCAACCACGCCATTCACTTTGATCTGCGCCGGCGCGCTCGCAGCCTGCACATCGAGCACGCGGCGCAAACGCAGCGGCGTGGCCGGCGCCGACAAGTCGAAGTGAAAACTACTGCTGCCATCGAACAGATGACAGCTCGTGGCGCTGCGTGAAATGGGCGGCTCGCTTTCGTAAGTCGCGCCGTTCAAAGCACTGCAAGTGGCACTGCCTGGAGGCTGATAACCGAACTTGGACCCCGCATTCGCAGCACCGATATCGAACTGCGCATACGGCGACAACAATGCTTGTCGCTGCGCGTAGCCGTAGAACACGACATTGGCGCAAGTCGGTACGGATTGACTCGGCGATGCACCCGGCTCCAGCCGAAAATCCAGCGAACTTCGCCAGGTCAGACTATCGCCGGGCAGCAACCGCCACGCATTCGTGGTGGCGCTGATATCGACATGACTCGCGCCGGACTGTGCCTGCGAATATTCACGCATATCGCTGCCGCCGCCGTCGAAATAAAATCCGCCGTTGAAAAAATCCTCAAGCCCGGTGCCGTACCAGTGCGGCTGCGCCGACCCGTCGATGTAAACCCGTTCATCGCCTTCGAGATAACCTGCATCGGTCACACCGTTCGCGTGATACGCGCCGCTGATGGCGACGATACGTCCGGCACCGGATTGCGTCAGCAAGTTCAGGTCGGCGCCAGTACCGCATTGCTGACTTTGTATTGCGAAAAGCGGCGCGGCATCCGCAGGCACGATCGTATTGTCGAGCGTCAACTCGCTATCGACACTGACACTCGTAGCCAGTGTGTTATCGGCGACAAGTGTGACTTGCACGGACTGGCGGAACGGTATCGGAAACCATGCGTATAACCAGCCCGAAACATCCTCGCCGAACAGAGCACCACGCGGCGGTGTGAGCGTCGTTATCGGCGTCGCGAAAAATTTCGATAGCGGCAAATCGATGCTGGTCGCACCATCGATTGTTATCTGCAAATGCAAGCTGTCGTAAGCGTTGCGTGGCACGTGCAAACGCATTCCATGCAACCAGCCGCTGCTGTTCTGCGTTAGCAATACATGGTTGTCTCCTGCCGAAAAAATCGTCGTCGCCAAATTCGCGGACAAGCCACCAGCCCACGGATCATCGCCGCGATGTGCGAGGAAATTCGCGAGCGCGGGAAATGTGCTTGCCGCGGTAAAACTGCTGCTCACCGTGCCCGGCGGCAGACGGTGATACTGGAATTGATACCACAGCAAATGCTGATAATCCGGGTCGCCGCTCGGTGCGGGAATGCACGGATTCGGCAAGCCTTGCACATCGCTCAGGGTGATGCGCAAACCCTGCGCATACACGATCGGCACATAACTCACGTAACCACCGCTCGAGCTGCTGCGATCGCTCACGAGCGGCGGCTGGAACGGCGCCGTGCTGCCATCGAACAAGGCCGCGAGCGGCAGGCTCAGCGTCGGCGTATCGGCGCCATCGAGACAGATTTTTGCGATGATCGCCGGATCGATGCAACGGCTGATGCCATCGCCGGTAGTCAGCCAGAATCGCGTGATCGCGCCGGCGCCTAGATCGTCGAACACCGTGACTTCGCCAGCACTCGAATACAGCCCGCGATTCGGGTATGGATTGTTCGCCAGCGGTGTCGGTGCAGAAAAACCATCGCGATCGTAACGGCATCCGCCGTAGCAATGTGACGAGCGTTCCAGCACCGTGTCGCTTGCATCGAGACGCGCCAATGCGCTCGGCGTCGTCCAGTATTCCCACGGCAAATTTTGCGCGAAGATGTCGCGCGACAGGAATGTCAGCGCAACAGCGCAAACCCACACAAGGCGCAAAAAACTGCGCATGCCATTCTCTCAATCCGAACGTTCCACCGCATCATACGGCGGTCAATCGCGCGTCCCTAATGTGCATCGCCAATCAGCGCGGCATCGGGCGTATGCGGCAACTCGCTGCGCGAAACCACCACCGCGGTGGCGAGATCGCCCGTAACGTTGAGAGCGGTGCGGCACATGTCGAGAAACCGATCGACGCCAAGAATCAAACCGATCGATTCCGGCGGCACGTGCAAGTAACCGAGGATCATCGCAATCACCGGCAACGAACCCGCCGGCACGCCCGCGGTGCCGATGCTGCCGACGATGCACAAACCCATCACCATCGCCTGCTGCGCGACGCTCAGATCGACACCGTAACACTGCGCGAGAAATATCGTGGTGAGGCCTTCGAACAGCGCCGTGCCGTGATGATTCGCGCTCGCGCCGATGGTCAGCACGAAACGCGCGACTTTCGGCGGCAGTTTCAGATTCTGCTCGGCGACCTTGATCGTGGTCGGCAAAGTGCCGGTGCTGGATGCAGTGGAGAACGCGGTGAGGATCGCTTCCTGGCTCTCGCGGAAAAATGTCAGCGGACTCATTCGGCCCATGGTTTTTACCCAGAGCGCCAACACTACGAACATGTGGATCGCAATCGCCAGAATCACCGTGATCGCATATTTGCCGAGCTTGCCGAGCAGATCCCAGCCGAAGCGCGCGCTCAGCGCAAACATCAGCGCCGCGACCGCGTACGGTGTGAGCTTGATCACGAGGCCGATCAGGGTCATGACGAGTTCGTTCAGGCCTTTCACCATCTGGCGGAACGCTTCGGTGGCTGGCGTCGGCTTCAGCACCATCGCGATACCGAGCATGAGCGCGAAAAACATCACCGCGAGCAGCTGATCGTCGGCCGCCGCGTGCACGACGTTTTTCGGCACCACGCCAAGGATCAGCTCCACGCCGGACAAACTCGGATGCGCATCGGCGATTGCCTTGGCCTTGTCGCTCGAACCGTGGATCACCGCGGCGAGCGTCGCGGGATCGAGTCCGACGCCCGGCTTGATCACATTGACCACGACGAGGCCGACGCCGATCGCGATCGACGTCACCACCGCGGTGTACAGCAGCATGCGGCCACCGACCCGACCGAGGCTCGCGATGTCGCCGAGTTCGGTGACGCCGAGGATCAGCGCGGTAAACATCAGCGGCAGCACGAGCATGAACAGCAGGCGCAGAAACAGTTGCCCGACCGGTGCGGCGATGTAGTCGATCAGGATCGTGACGAAGGTCGCGTCCTGGCCGAACTTGTATGCGACGAGACCGGCGAGGGTTCCGGCAACAAAGCCGATCAGCACCTTGGTGTGTAAAGCGAGTTTCATGATGTGCCGTATCCGAATCCGATCCAGGGCACGCAGTGTGCGAGAGCAAGGGGACGAAACGCAAACGCGCGTCGCGGATCACACGTCATGCGCAGCGATGTGACGATAGATCGACTCGTTTTATCCGCGTGTCGGGTACAACGGCGGCAGCGCCGAATCGGATTTTTTCTGGGCGTCTGGATGGCCAAATGAAATACCTCCTGCGAATGCCTTGGCAACACGTTCGGCCAGGCCCGCACCATTGCCATCGCCATAGCGCGCGCGTTCGAGCAGAACCAGGGACTCGCGTTGCGATGCATCGCTTACCTGTGCCGCAAGCTCACCCAGACTGCGCAGGCCGGGCCGGTATAAACGTGCCCAGCGCAGCAGCGCTTGCGCCGCCGCATCGAGGTCGTTGCGTCCGCACGCGGCGCGAAATGCGTTACGCGGTTTGCTGTCGTCCACGGCGATCGCGGTGCCGATCTTGTCCGTCGTGGCGTGGCGACTGCGACGTTGCCGCAGATACCAGAACAACCCAGCGAGCGCGCTCAATGCCCACAGCAGCAAACTCGCGAGCGCCAGCCAGCGCCATGTTTGTGTCTGGTTCTGCGCCGCAATCAACGCTGTGGAATCGACCGCCGAGGATGGCGCATCCGCACCCGATGATGATGTCGCCGCCGATGTATTCGCCGCAGGCGATGCACCCGCCGCACCCGCCGCGGACAGCACATCGATCTCCTGCGCCGGCACGCTCGCGACAGCGGCGCGATCATGCTCGGTATCCCACCAGCGCACTTCAACGGGCGGCAATTTGAGCTTGCCCGCGCGCGTCGGCACGATTGCGAATTTTCGATCGCGCTCGCCGTATTGCCAGGTTCCGTCATCGCGCGTGCGCGTCGCGGATTTGTCCGGATAAACCTCGGCGCCATCGACACTGCCGAGATTCAATTCAGGCAGTTGTTCGAAGCCAAGGCCTTGCGCTTTCAAGTGCAGGTTCAACGTGATCGGTTCGCCGACATGCACGCTGCTGGTCGCATCCACGCCATCGCTGGTCAAGGTCATGCTCGCGGCGGGCAACCATGCGCCAGTACCGGAATCGACCGGCCGCGCACGCACATCGAGCTGCAGCGGATCGGAATGCGCGGCGACGATCCGGCCACGATTGAAGAAACTGTTCGGATCGTTGATGTCCTGCGCGCGACCGCGAAAATTGACTGCGGGCAAGGTCACCGGACCACTTTTTTCCGCCGTCATCGCATAGTGACGTTCGAGG
>JANXUW010000572.1 GCA_025351985.1 Pseudolysobacter sp. | reverse complement strand
TAGGCCGTTGCGCCGGCCAATACCGGCACGGCCAGCATGCCGGTGCCGATGATGCCCAAGGCAAATAAAGCGAAAGCGAACGGACCCGCAACAGGACGTAATGCCTCGGCAGCTTGTGCCGCTGTATCGATCTTCTGCACTCCATGTGCATGCAGAACGACCGCGCAGGTCAGAATAATGAAATAGGCGACCAGCGCCGAGAACACCATGCCGATGATGGTGTCCATGCGGATGCGCCAGAGTTGTTTTTTTGCTTGATGGGGCGCACGACGGAGGGGCTTGTCCTCTCTCACGCTGCGCATTTCTTCCACCTCTTGCGAAGCTTGCCAGAAAAACAGGTAGGGGCTGATCGTCGTACCGAGCACGGCAATCAGCGCAGTGAGGTAGTCCGACGAGAACTGGATTTTCGGAAGGAACGTCGCATGCAATGCCTCTCCCCACGGCACCTTCACCGCGAATATCGTGGCGACATACGCAAATAGCGCCATCGTCATCCACTTCAGCCAAGGCGAATATCGCTTGTAGCAAACGAAGACTTCGAGTAGCACACAGATCAATGCGAGCACGGATGCGTAGAGGAGGGCCGAACCGCCAATCAGTAACTTGGCTGCGGCTCCCATCGCCGCAATATCCGCGCCGATGTTGATGGTGTTTGCCAGAAATAGCAGGAAGATGACCGGATAGGTCATCCACTTCGGAAAACCGTGCAGATTGGCCGCAATACCTTTGCCGGTGACGCGTCCGATGCGAGCGCTGATTTCCTGCACCGCCAGCATCAGTGGTAGCGAAAACAACATCGTCCACAGCATCGAATAACCGAATTGCGCACCGACTTGGGAATAGGTGCCAATGCCACTCGGATCATCATCGGCAGCACCGGTGACGAGTCCGGGTCCAAGCATGCTCAATACGGCAACGCTTTTGTCGTCGCCACTGGACTCGCCCTTCTCGAAATCACTCGCGTCCGCACCCAGATTTGCGTCGTGGCTTGAGGCTAAATTGTTCATGGCGTTCCAAGTTTGCTGTTCACTTCGTACAACGCATTACATGCTTCATGAAGATCGTGCAGTTGCTGCGCGATGACGTTCTTTTCCGGTAACGCATTCCACTCGCTTCGTCCCCGAACATTGCTGCGTACGCCTTCCACTTCTGGCTTGGCATTGGCGAGTGCGTCGGGATGATCCTTCAGTTCGGTGCCCACGAGTTGCATAGCGGTTCCGACGGAAGACAGCGCCGCCTTCAAATCCTTAATGGTGAATTCCAGCTTTTCGCGCTTTACCAGCAGCGCACCGCGTTCCAAGTCGTTCATGAAAAATCCTCGATGGATTGAAAAGAAAAAATGGGCGATGCGCTACGCAGCAACCTCTGCTCGATTCATGGATGTGTGGCGAGCGCGTATTTACGGCAATGTTCGAGATAGGCCATCTCATGTCGTGCCACGAGATCCACCACGCTTGACCACAACCAGGACGGCGCATTCAGGTGTTTGCTGTTCGCACGTTTCAGGTCGCTGGCCCATTCTTGTCTTGTCGCGTTTTCCATCTGCCGCCAGTGCGCCCGTCCCAGTACGTGCGCAAGGTACTGCGCGACGCCGATGGCTTCGTCAGCACTCAATCGCTCCATGTCGAACTTGATGTCTTGCGGCAGCAACTCGCGCACGAAGACGGGCTTATCGAGCACGCGGGCGGCAAGCATGCGATCGCCCAAATGCGGCGAGAGGGCTCGTGCGCCCGCGACGACGCGCTCAGCGTTATCACGCGGCATGGGTGCATCCGCAGAGCGTGGTGCCGCGGCCGGGCCTGCCTGCTTGATATCGATCAGGCAGAGGTCTTCGTGTACCGCATCCTTCTTACGCGCACCGAAACCTGCCAAGGCAACGAATCGCAAACCACCGAGTGAGCTACAGCCTTTTACCCAATACGCTGCATCCAGCAGGCGAATGGGGCTATCGGAATCGCGATGATCCAGTGCCGTCAGCAATGTTCGCAGCGACTCTTCCTGAAACAGCGAATCCAGTGCATCGCGTTCCGCTTTCATGAGCGGCCAGAAATTTTTGCCGAGCGGAATCGTCGGAGAGGTATCCTCGATTCGTTCGCGCGCCAGATGGCGCCACTTGCGCTGCAAGGCGTGCTCGAAAGTCAGTGCAATCGCATCGGGTGGCGTTTCGTTGCCGACCGATTTATTTAGCGCGCGGCGATAGCCACGCACGACCGCTTCAAGCATTCGGGCGGTCGTGACGCCGGGTAAATCGGAACTGCGCGCAGCCATCGCCAGCGACAAGCCAAGACGAATGATGTCGTGCGCCGGGTTGCCGATGACGGTCTGATCGAGATCGCGAATCTGTACTTCGACATTGCCCGCCGCATCCGAAACCGGACCCATGTTGCCGATATGGCAATCGCCGCAAATCCAGACGTCGGGACCCTTGGGGATCTGTGTCCCCTCATGTTCTTCGAGCCATTGATAGAACTGGCGTGTATTGCCGCGAACATACGCATGTGCGGACGCGGCCATCTTCAGTGCGCGGCGTTCGGCCAGATCGTGCGAACGTTTTTTTTTGGTACGCGGCGGCATCAAAGGATGTTTGGACATGATCTTCCTTGTTCAATTCGAAGCGCACCTTTGCAGGATACGTACCAATCGAATTGAGAAAGATGGGTCTGTCAGAAGAAACGCTTTTCGCCAGAATTATGCACGCGCGATATTCGCGAATCTGAAAAAACGCTCACAATTTAGGAGTCGTTTTCCGCGGCAACCAGCGCATTCAATCGACTCGCGAAGATCTGCAACAATGGCAATGATGATTCACAGAGCGCGAGCATCGCCGTCACCTGCGTGGAATCCGCGCGCAAAGCGGGGGAGCCATGACGAAACTTAATAAGACGCTCCGAATGAAGGTTTCCTTCAATTTGCCCGACGTGCGGTCGCAATCTTGCGTTTCGCAGAGCGTTTTGAAATCCCAACCCCTCTCTGAGTCGCCGCATCGGGACCATCACGGTTGCGGTGTTGCTCGCGCCTCGATCGGTTAAGCGGTCGATCGTATGGGCATCGAAAATCGCATTGAAGCCGGCCTCCTGACGGCGTATTGCCTGCTTGTGGTCACGATGCTACGCCGTGTTTTGCGGCTTCAGCGTTTGGCACGTGTTGTGCTGGACTGCGTGCTGAAAATCCGCGGGCTGTTCGTTCGCTTGTCGTACGAGCGCCACGCGTGCACACATCCCGCGGCGTTATCCACTTATGGAGAAGATCATCATGGCAACCAAAACCGCTTCAA
>JANXUW010000566.1 GCA_025351985.1 Pseudolysobacter sp. | reverse complement strand
ATTTTCTTTGGATTTGCGTAGTGAAAAGCAGATTTTTTCGTTGGCCGATGAAGTAGCCACCACCCTTAGCGACGCTTACCCCATACATGTTTTTTGGCTATTTTTTTTAGTATTTCTATTCCACAAAAACAAAGATTTTCTTGATATGTTTGTCGCGGATGATTTAATTTCAGAAACCATAAATTCTAATTGTGCAAAAATTCTTGATCCTCGTACAAAAATTCGTATAGGTTATGAAAAAACAAAAAATGGAGAAGCCGAAAAATTTTGCGCTATTCTAAATCTTATCTACTACTATTATAAATTTTCGAAAATGAGTGCGCATGAAATTTATGCAGAATGTGATTCAGTCAATATAAATAGTTATCCAAGTTCTCTGGTGCATCAGTTTATGAAAGAAGAGAATGATTCAAGAGCTCGCGGCAGACCGAGCCGCCAGAGTACCTACGTATATGCGCGCCTTGTTCGTACCGCAGGATTTTCGGTTTCAAACGATGATTCAAATTCGATCAAGCTCATCGAGAAATGATACTTATCTAAAATCTTTAAGGAGCAAACCTTTCTGATCGCGCATATCTGTGGAAATCGCGATTCATCTCAGTAATTCTCAACTTGATGTAGTTATGATTTTCTAACCGCCAAATTTAGTTTCGTCGCGCAATCCGCAATCCGCTATCTGGTTCGCCATCTTGAGTGATGGCGAACCAGAGGCGATCAGCCTTCAGCCGCGCTAGAGACTATTTAGGTTCAACTCGCCAACGCAGAATAATCGGTGTAGCCCTTCGCGCCCGGCGTGTAGAACGTGGCCATGTCCAAGGCGTTGAGTTCCGCACCCTTGCGCATGCGCTCGACGAGATCGGGGTTGCCTAGGAATGGACGTCCGAACGCGATCGCGTCGGCGTGTTTTTCCGCCAATGCTTCCTCCGCACTGTCGCGGTCGAATCCGCCGGCGAGAATGAATGGGCCCTTGAAGGCTTCGCGCAGCTTTGCCTTCAACTCGGCAGGCACCGGCGGCGCGCCCATTGCCGAGTGATCGAGCACGTGTACGTACAACAGGCCGATGTTGGATAGCTCGCTGACCAGCGCGACGTATTGCGTATCGACATCCGCGAAGGCGCCAGTGCCGTTGAACACGCCGTGCGGCGAGAGACGAATGCCGACCTTGTCGGCGCCAATCGCCGCAGCCGTTGCGCGTGCAACGTCGAGCGCGAATTTGTTGCGCGCGTCGCTGTTGCCACCGTAGGCATCGGTGCGCGTGTTGACGTTGGCGTTGAGGAATTGCTCGATCAGATATCCATTCGCCGCGTGCAGTTCGATGCCGTCGAAGCCGGCTTCGATCGCGAGGCGCGCCGCGTTCACGTATTCGCTGATCGCATGCTTGATATCGGTTTCAGTCATTGCGCGCGGCTGGCTGTATGGCTGCATGCCGTGCGCATCGGTATACATCTCGCCTGGGCAAATTCCTACGGTCGGCGCGACCACTTCGGCGCCGGCCGGCAGATTCGCTGTGTGCGTGACGCGACCGGTATGCATGAGCTGCACGACGATCTTGCCGCCCTTGGCATGCACGGCATCGGTAACGAGTTTCCATCCGGCGACGTGGGCGGCAGTAAACAAGCCTGGGATACGCGCATAACCAAGGCCGTTCGGCGATGGCGACGTACCTTCGGTGACGATCAGGCCGGCCGTGGCGCGCTGGCCGTAATACTCGGCCATCAATGCATTCGGTGTGTTGGCATCGACGGCGCGGCTGCGGGTCATCGGCGACATGACGGTGTGGTTGCTGAGCTTAAGCGTGCGCAAGGCGACGGGATCAAAAAGCATGGGGACACCTTTGGTTGTGAGGAATGTGGAAATCCAACGTCAGACCTCGGGTTGAATCGCACCGATTCAACCGCTCGAATGAAATTCGCTCGACGAAATCGGCAAAGCGACGCCCAAAGCGCACATCGCGTTATGTCGTGATTGATCATAAAAAGCGGTAAACCGCGCAACGTTTCCAGGTGTAACTTCTATCATTAAGATTTATTAAACATCGCATCGCCGCCCGCGCTTGAATATTCCACAGTCGTGAAAGCGGTCGATTGCAGAATGTCGAGTCAGATTGCGGGATCGTCGCGGCGCAAGAAAAGTTTTCTTGCGGACGGACTGCAGCAACATCAAAACCTTTCAAAACGGTTTATGCGAGCGGGCTCGAACGGCGTGTGCCAACCACATCCGTTTGATACGGCACTACTCAGGGCAAACGTCATGCGCACCAAACTACTGTCCATTTTCCAGCTGCTCGCGATCCTGCTTGCGAGCGCTTGCCCGGTCTGGGCGCATGCCGATCTGCAGGCGGAGCAGCCGATGGAAATGTCGGTCGCGCAGCTGAAAGCGCAACCCGACGCAGACACGACCGATCCCGATCAATCGATCCAATCGCTGGGTCCTGTTCCTTACGCGAACTCCGCCAACTATGTGTTCTCGACCACGGCTACCGGCTCGCTGGTCGACATGAGCAGCAGCACGACGATTCTGATCGCCGCCGACTAGGATGACACCGCCTCGGCAATAACGCTGATCGGCTTCGATTTCTATTTCCAGGGCGCGCGCCAGGATCGTTTCAGCGTGAACTCGAACGGTTCGCTGCGCTTCGGCGCGACCCCAATATCGACCACGCTGTACGATCCGATCGGTCAGGCCGCGCAATCGTTGATCACCGCCTACGGCGCCGATCAACGCACGCATGCCGGCAACGGCAAGGTGCATTTCAAGGTGATCGGCAGCGCGCCGAACCGCGAACTGGTCGTGGAGTGGCTCAACACGCAAGCTAACTTCAACGCCTCAGGTACCGCCGATCTCACCTACCAAGTGCATCTATTCGAAACCAGTGGCGTGATCGAGTTCGTCTATGGCGCGATGAACATGAGTGCCGCCGGTGCGGCGGACGCGAATTCGTCAAGCCCGCAATTCGGCTTTTCTTCCAACAACGCGGTCGGTACGGTCGGCTCGATCACGGCAGCCCAGAGCGGCACGCCGGCACCAACTTTTAGCGGCGCGTCGGCGACTCCGGTGAACAACACCTATGTCGCCGGCGTCATTCCGGTGCTGAGCTCGGCTAGCGATGGATCGCGCCGCACGTTTGTGTTCACGCCACCGGCCGTCGATCTGCCGGGTGGTCCGCTCACCTTCACTGGCGTATCGACCACCGGCATGACGCTGAACTGGTCGGATTCAAGCAACGAGCAGGGTTATGCGATCTATGTCTCGACCGACGGCATCAATTTCAGTTTCCTGACTACCGCCGCGCAGAACGCAACCAGTTTTGTCGCGAGCGGGCTGTTGGCTGCAATCAACTATAGCTGGCGCGTGTATGCCGTCGGCGAAGGTAACACCGCTTTCATCAGCGCCGCTCAAACCACGCCGGCACCGACGCTGAATACGTCGCTCGGAACGGGATTGTGGAGCAGTCCTGGCAACTGGTCGACGGGCATCGTCCCCACCGGCAGCGACGCCGTGACTATCGCCAGCGGCACGACGGTGACGATCGATACCGCCGCTGTCGCCTATTCCGTGGCGCTGGCCGGCACCTTGCAATTCGAGCAGACCACGGCGCGTACGCTGACCGTCGCGACCGATATCACCGTGCAGAGCGGCGCCACGTTGCAGTCGAATCCCGCAAGTACGCAGACGGGGCACACACTCAGCATCGGCAACAATCTGACGAATAACGGTACGCTCGATTTCTCGACGAACGCGAATGCCGCCGGTGCAATCATCGCGTTTACCGGCCCCGGCAATACCACGTTCGGCGGCAGCGGCGGTACCACCAATGTTCGTCAGATCACGATCAACAAGGGCACCACAAGTAGCAGCATCCTCGAGTTGATGCCGAGCAACTTCACCGTGCGCGGCGTGACCACGGATACCGTTGCCGGCGGCTGGCTGGCGCTGACCAACGGCACGATCAAGGTATCGGGAACATTCATCGGCGCCAGCCGGACCTTCTCCACAGCGGCCTACACGATTCCGCTGAGCGCCGGTTTCTGGCTCAACAATCCGAACTACACCGTTGCCGGGCAGGCTGGCTCGCCAACCAGCAATGGTCTGCTGCGCATCAGCCAGGGCACTTTCAACATCGGTACCAGCACCGACAATGCGATGGGATTCAGCACAGGCAGCAGCACCGTGATCGACGGTGGCAGTGTCAATGCAGCGGGCCGTTTCGGCGTGGCCGCCGCAGGCAACGTGATCTCCTACGCACAAAGCGCGGGCACCGTCACGGTGTGTACGAGCGGTAATACTTCCGCGCTGGGCAGTTTCGATCTGGGCACAGGCGTGACTTCGAACATCGCGATCAGCGGCGGAACCATCGTCATCCAACTCGCGGCGACCACGATCGACTATCGCAACCAGGCCGGCAGCGGCATGGCAGGCGTCACCGGTGGCACGCTGCAGCTCGGCAACGCCGCGTCCGGCGCGGCCAAGACCTTCAGCCTGCGCGGCGTATTGCCCAACGTCATCGTCACCAATACCTCAGCCGGCCACACGGCGGCGATGTCGACGACCTTGGTCAACTACAACAACGTCGCCCTCAATATCACGATCGACAGCGGCGCGACGTTCAATGCTGGCAACGTGATCTTTCTGATGGCCGGCGGATCTCTGATCAACAACGGTACGCTGACGTCGAATGGCGCAAGCAGCAGCTTCATCTGGTACGACGCGGGCGGAGGTCCGCCGCAGGGTTATTCCGGCACGGGTGTTACCACCGCGCCGATCACCAGTACGAGCGTACAGACGGCCAGTGCGCTGACCTTCACCTCGACCAATCAGTTCATCACCAGTCGCGTCAACCTGTTCTCCGGCTAATCTGATCAACGCCAACAAGCTGACGATCGGCACCGGTGCTGCGACGACGGGGGTGTTGCAGATCGGCAATACAACGTCGCCGACCGCGGCGGGAACCTATGACGTGGCGCCGACTTTCAACCTGGGCACGGGCGGCCAGACCATCAGTTATCTGCGTACCAACGGCTCGCGAATTATCGGGCCTGAAGTCAACCCGGCGCGCAGCCTGACCAACATCACCTACGATGATAATGATCCGACGCATACACTCACGATCGCGGGCGGCAACCTCACCGCCACGGGCGCTACCACGCTCACCAATGGCCGTGTCATCACGG
>JANXUW010000542.1 GCA_025351985.1 Pseudolysobacter sp. | reverse complement strand
TCGCGCACGAGGCCGTTGGCCTTGTGCAATCGCAGCCGTGCGCCGTCCACAGTGGCGATGCCTGCAGCATCCTGGCCGCGATGTTGCAACACAGTCAACGCGTCGTACAGCGCGCCAGCGACTTCCGATTTGCCGACGATTCCGATGATTCCGCACATGGGGCAAAGCTCGTATGGGTGGTAACGATGAAGGCGCGTTTGTTATGCGTCAAAGCGTGCAATGGCGGGAACATCCGCGTGCGCCAAGCCGGTTCCGCGTTCAAAATTTGGTCGGCGCTCGCATAGTCTGCGCCTATTTTACCGCGCCGTATCGTTGTGCGCATGTCTGCGCGCGCGGAAATCCGCCGCTGTGGTTTTCGTTGCTGCGACTTACCCGAACAGAACTCGGCTTCGATGAGATATAGCCTGCAGCAGCAATCACAATACCGACCTCAAACGACACTGGCGAATTTACATTCACTTCGTCGCGCCATGTGCCGGTGCCGGTGCCTGTGCCGGTGCCGGCAGCACAACAGGCACAGGCGCGACTGGCGGAAGACCAGCCGGTATCGGCAGCAGCCCGCGCAGATCGAGATACTTCGTGACATCGGGTGGCAGGCGCGCCGACAACCATTCGGCACCGGCTTGAAAGCTCGGCAGCAATTGCGACTCATGCCACCACGGATCGCGCGGAAACGGCGTGAAGCCAAGGATCAGCACCGCGAACGTAACCAGCAGCAAACCACGCGCGAGACCGAAAAACATGCCGAGCAATCGATCGCTGCCGGACAGACCGCTGCCGGCGATCAGCTTGCGCATGAAAAACCCGACCAGCGCACCGAGAATCAGCACGCCGACAAAACAGATCACATACGCCAGGATCAGGCGTACCGATGGCACCGGAATCGGCGTAGTGAATTTATCGGCGAGCTCAGCGCCGAAGTTCCACGCGATCCAGAACGCCAGTATCCAGCACGCCAGTGCCAGCACCTCGCCGATAAATCCACGCCACAATCCCATCAAGACCGACAGCGCCAAAACGCCGATGACACAATAGTCGGCCCAGTTCAGCAGTGTCGACATGGATCGAATCCTGCGCTCGCCAAACTCACGGCTGGGTTACGACAATGCCATCGATTTGCAACTTCTGCTTGAGCGACGCGCGCAGTTTGTCGGCGTTCGCACGATCCGCTTCCGGGCCGGCGCGCACGCGCCACAGTGCTTGTTCGGCGCTGCCGCTGCGATCGACGAATGCGACGAATCCTGCCGCCATGCAACGCTGGCGCAGCTTGTTCGCCTCGTCTTCCGATTTAAACGCGCCGAGTTGCACCGCCCAGCCGCCGGCCTTGTTCGCAGGCAAGGACGCTGCCGGTGCATCGCTTGTTGCCGGCGTGCTCGCCGTCTCGGAAATGCTCAGCGGCAACTTTGCATCGGATGCCTTGATTTTGAGCCGTGCGGCCTCGGCCGAGGCACGATCGGCAAATGGCCCGACGCGTACACGTTGACCGGGTTTGCCCTGATATTCGGTCGCCTCGACCAGCACCGGCAGACCCAGTTTTTTGATGTTCTGCACGAGCGCATCGGCATGCGATTGATCGGCGTAAACACCCAGATTGACGGTGAAACGGCCGCTCTCCGTGGCAGCGGGCGGCGCAGGAGTCGACGGTTTCGTGGCAGTTGCTGGCGTCACCGCAGGCGCGGCGCTGGCCGGCGTGGACGGTTTCGCTGGCACGGCGTTGGTCTCAGGTGCGGCATCTGTGCGCGGCGGCGCATGCGTATCGACGGTCGCCACATGATTGCTGTCGGCGGTCGCTCCGGGCGTTGCAGTGCTCGGCATTGTTGTTGGCGTGGTCGACGCTGGCGCCGCATTGGGCACGGCCAGCGGCAAGGTTCGCGTTTCGAACTTGCGCTCGGGCGCGTTCGGAATATCCAGACTGACGGTCTCGCTGCTCTGCTTCGGCGGCGGCCCGCTCAGGAACATCGGTACAAAAATCACCGCCAGCGCGATCAGCACGGCGGCACCCAGAAGGCGCTGCTTCAAACCGGAATCCATTGATGCGATCCTTCAGAACGATGATGAGTCACGAATGT
>JANXUW010000522.1 GCA_025351985.1 Pseudolysobacter sp. | reverse complement strand
GCGGCGATCAAGGCACACGAAATCCAGGGTTGCTACGCGCTCAAGAACAGCTTCAATCGCGTCGGCTTGGATCACGTGATTCTCGTGCGCCTGGCGTCTGCCGCCGTGACCACGGCGATGCTCGGCGGCGGCAAGGACGAGATCGTCACTGCCGTATCGCATAGCTGGATCGACAACGGCGCGCTGCGCACGTATCGCCATGCGCCGAATGCCGGCCCGCGCAAAAGCTGGGCCGCGGGCGATGCGTGTCGTCGCGCGGTGACGCACGCGCTGAACGCCGTGAAAGGCGTGATCGGATATCCATCGGCGCTGACGGCGAAAACCTGGGGTTTCTACGACGTCGCGTTCAAGGGCAAGGCGTTCGAGTTCGAGCGTCCGTTCGGCAGTTACGTGATGGAGAACGTGCTGTTCAAGATCAGCTTCCCGGCCGAGTTCCATGCGCAGACTGCGGTCGAGTGCGCGATGACCTTGCATCCGCAGGTCGTCACCAAGATCGACCAGATCGAAAAGATCGTGATCGAAACGCAGGAAGCCGGCGTGCGCATCATCGACAAGACCGGCCCGCTGGCCAATCCGGCGGATCGCGACCATTGCATCCAGTACATGGTGGCGGTGCCGCTGCTGCATGGTCGTCTGACGGCAGCCGATTACGAAGATAGTGTTGCCAGTGACAAACGTCTGGATACCTTGCGCGCAAAGATGGAGGTCAAGGAAAATCCGCAATATACGATGGATTATTTCGATCCCGACAAGCGTTATATCGGCAACGCGGTGCAGGTGTTTTTCAATGACGGATCGAAGACCGAGCGGGTAGCGGTGGATTTTCCGATCGGCCATCGCAAGCGTCGTGCCGAGGGAATTCCGGTTTTGCTCGACAAATTTGCCGCCGCGCTGGCTGAACATTTGCCGAAACGCCGCGTAGAGCAGATACTAGCGGCCAGCAAACATGCTGAAGAGTTTGATGCGTTGCCAATCAATCACTTGCTGGATTTGTTCGCTCTGTAACTGCTTGTCTGACTGCTAGCTAAACGTTGCTGCGTGCGGTGGTTCCATGCCTAGTGTTAAAGAATTGTTTTTGTTACACTGCACAACGATTTCACATTAACAATATAACAATTTGTTAACTATAAGCCGGTGTCGAATACGCTGAGTTATACTGTTTTGCCCTGCAAGCGCTTGGCCGCAAGCGCCCGAAAAATCAATGTATGTATAGGAGAATGCTGATGAAACGTACTAGTTTGTTTGCCCTGATCGCGCTTGCGCTGAGTGGCGCCACAGTTGCTGCCAATGCCCAGAGTTATGATAACTGGTACGTTGCTCCGCGCATCGGTGCCGTATCCCCGGATAGCGATCGCGAAACCAAGGTTTCCCCGCTGATCGGTATCGGTGTGGGTACCTGGGTTACACCGAATTTTGCTGCTGATTTCGAATACAGTATCAACAACGGCGACAACAAGACCGCCTCGCGCGCCGCTTGGGAAGCCCGTGGCCTGAATGGCAACAAGCAGTGGGAAAGCGTCTGGCTTGACGTTGCCGGTCGTTATTTCTTTGGCGACCAAGGTGCGCAATGGCGTCCGTATGTCGTTGGCACAATTGGCGCCGTGCGCCATGCCGGTTTTTTCTATAGCCCGGTAGGTGTCGCCCCTGGCGCGCTCGGCCATCCGACCCGCGGTTGGGATCCGGCTGCCAGCCTCGGTGGTGGTGTGCAGTACAATCTTTCTGATCGTCTCGCGTTCCGCGGCGAAGTTCAGTACCGTTTTGACCGCGACAACAACAGCATCGCGAACCACACCGGTTTCGGTGACGCGATTGCCAGCTTGGCCTTGGTCGTCAACTTCGGTGGTGCGCCAGCCGCAGCGCCGGTCGCTCCGACCCCGGCCAAGCCGCCAGTTGCTTCTTGCCGTGACAAAGACAGCGACGGCGACGGCGTGAACGATTGTGATGACAAGTGCCCGAACACACCAGCCGGTACCCTCGTCGGTCCCGATGGTTGCCCGCAGAAGGTCGTTATCGATCTGCGTGGTGTGAACTTCAAGTTCGATCGCCCGAACACCGTCGAGAAGAACATTGGCCCGACCCTGAAAGAGCCGTCTGCCGAGTCGATCGCAATCCTGGATCAGGCCGTCGATACTCTGAAGCGTTACCCGGATGTCAAGGTTGAAGTTGATGGTCACACCGACGGCGTCGGTACCGAAGCCTACAACCAGAAGCTCTCCGAGCGCCGCGCCAAGATCGTTTATGACTACCTGACCGGTCACGGCATCGATGCCAGCCGTCTGGATGGTCCGAAGGGCTTTGGCAAAGACAAGCCGCTCGACACGAACAAGACTGCCGATGGCCGTCAGCGTAACCGCCGCACCGAGCTGACCGTAGAAAACCAGTAAGCAAATACTGCTTACCGCGTAATGAAAAGCCCGGCTTATGCCGGGCTTTTTCTTTGGCCGATCACATTAATTTCGAATCAGAAATCAAAACCCGAGGAACAGCCATGACCGAAGCCGATGTCCTGAAGAATGCGTTCGCGATGCCCATCGACAGTCCGGCATATCCGCCTGGCCCGTATCGTTTCGTCGATCGCGAATATCTCATCATCACCTATCGCACCGATCCGGCCGCGCTCGCGCGCGTGGTGCCGGCGCCGCTCGAAATACTTGAGCCGATCGTCAAGTATGAATTCATCAACATGCCCGATTCGACGGGTTTCGGTCACTACTGCGAATCCGGGCAGGTGATCCCGGTCAGCTATCGTGGCGAGAAAGGCGGATACGTTCGGGCGATGTATCTGAACGATCATCCACCGACCGCTGGCGGCCGTGAGTTGTGGGGATTTCCGAAAAAGATCGGCCAGCCGGAGTTGCGTGTCCACACCGATACCATGATCGGCACGCTCGATTACAACGATCTGCGTGTCGCCACCGGCACGATGGGCTACAAGTACAAAAGCATGGATCCCGCGGCAGCGCTGGCCGGCCTTGGTGCACCGAATTTCCTGCTCAAGATCATCCCGCATGTGGATGGCACACCGCGCATCTGCGAACTCGTGCGCTATGCAATGGAGAACATCACGCTGAAAGGCGCGTGGAGCGGTCCTGGCTCACTTGAACTGCATCCGCATGCGCTTGCGACCGTCGCGGATCTGCCGGTGCTCGAAGTATTATCGACCGTGCATATGATCGGAGACATGACCCTGCCGTATGGCACTGTCGTGCACGATTATCTGGCGAAAGGCTGAGACGAAAATCCGGAAGACGAATAGACGGAAGGGCAATACGGCGCGAGCTGATGCCGAGCTACATTTTGCGGCCCGCTTTTCCGTCTTTCCGTTTATTCGTTTCCTGAGCTACTCCGATCAACCCTTGATAAAACGGTAGTGTCCGACCATCCACTCGTTGCC
>JANXUW010000431.1 GCA_025351985.1 Pseudolysobacter sp. | reverse complement strand
GTATCGACGACCCGCATCAATAACGATCCTTGCGATCGCGGTAGCCGCTGGTTTTTGCCCCCTTCGCGATACCTGCGAGTTGCTTGATGTCGGCCAACGGCATGACCAGCACGCCCTTGCCTTTGGGAATGAAGACGAACTCCTGGCCCGCTTCCCACTGTTGTTCTTCGCGCACGGTCTTCGGGATGGAGATCTGGAACTTGCTGGATAACGTGGCGGTGGCAGTCATGTTCGTACCTTATTCATATCGATCACCGAATGGTAAGAATGTAGTGGCTATTTTCCTGAACAGCAAGGTGCAGCGGGCTTGCTCGAAAATATGGCGCACTCGACGCTACGGAAATCGCGTCGAAAAAAGCGATCTAGCGCTTGAAACCCAGCACGATCACGCCGGCGCCGACCATCGCGATGCCGCACCACTCGCGCAGGCTCGGGCGCTCGCCGAGAAACGCAAACGCGAAGATCGCCACGAGCACGAGGCTGAGCTTGTCGACTGGTGCGACTTTCGATGCTTCGCCGATTTTCAGCGCGCGGAAATAACACACCCACGACGCGCCGGTGGCAAGCCCGGACAAGGTCAGGAATAGCCAGGTGCGCGGTGGCAGCGTGAGCGGACTGCTCCATTTGCCGGTGAAATAAACGAAGCCGCCGAGCACAATGATGATTACGAACGTGCGCACGAGCGTGGCGTAATCGGAGTCGATGCCTTCGAGTCCGACCTTGGCGAAAATCGCGGTGAACGCGGCGAACATCGCCGAGAGTAATGCCCAGACAAACCAGCCGTTGCTCGATGCCATCATCTGACTCCCGTGATTTTCCCGACATCGGAGTGACGCGAGACGAGATCGAGTATCGCGCGCGGACGATGGCCGGACAAGCGCATCACAACAGTGGATGCAGTGTTAGCCCGCGTCGAAGAAAGCCCGCACCGACGACGTGCGCCGACTCAGCCCGCGCCAGCCAGAATCGCCGTGCCGCATTCGACCGCGGCGGTGCCGCTGCGCGCGAGTTCGAGCAGGCGCGAAACGCCCGAAAGTTCGCGCAGGAATGCATCCACCAGTTCGCCGCGACCGGCGAATTGCAGCGTGCGCACGCGGTCGGTTTCATCGATGGTGAAGCTGTGGTGGCGATACAGGCACGCGTCGAGCGCGTCTTCCTTGCCGGCCATGACTTCGACCTTGACGATCAGCAATTCCGATTCGAGATGTGCGCGCGACGTCAGATCGACCACGTCGAGTACGTCGATCAGTTTGCGCGATTGCTTGATGATCTGGTCGATCACCGCTTCGTCGCCGTAGATCACGAGCGTGAGTCGCGACACCTGCGGCTCGTGCGTCGCGGCGACGCTGAGCGATTCGATATTGTAGCCGCGCGCCGAGAACAATCCGGCGACGCGTGCGAGTGCGCCCGCTTCGTTTTGCAGCAGCAGCGAAATGATGTGGCGCATGGTCTGATGGCGTCCTTGGCGATGGGGCCACCAGCCTTGCTGCTCGGTTTCAGGCGAGCGGGTGGAGCGTGACAGCAGGGTGGCGGACATGGACGAATCTCTATGTAAATTGTTGGACGGGAAATATTTTCGGCGTTGCTCAGAACATGCCGGATACATTCGTCGCGGCAAGTTCCGGCGGCTTGCGCGAGGGGATAAAATCACCGGTGATCATCTGCGCGTACGCCGCGCCCGGGCCGATCATCGGATACACCCCGGCATCCGGATCGATCATCACTTCGAGAAATGCCGGCCCATCGAACGCGATGAAATCGGCGATCACGCGTGCGATGTCGTCGGGTTTATCGAGGCGCTGCGCCCAGACAAATCCGTCAGCTTGCGCCGCCTTGACGAAATCCTTCTTGTGCAGGCTTTTGTCCGAACCGGCGAAGCGGCCCTTGAAGAAAAGTTTCTGCCATTGCCGCACCATGCCGTCGCCGCAGTTGTTGAGCACGACCACCTTGATCGGCAAATCGTAGGTCGTGACGGTTTCGAGTTCGCCGAGATTCATGCGGATGCTGGCATCGCCGTCGATGTCGATGACGATCGCATCGCGCCGCGCAAATTGCGCGCCGATCGCGGCGGGCAAACCGAAACCCATCGTGCCCATCGAGCCCGACGTGAGCCAGTGCCGCGGCTCGCGAAAATCGAAATATTGCGCGGCCCACATCTGGTGCTGGCCGACGCCGGTACTGATGATCGCGCGGCCCCGCGTGATCGCATTGATCGCCTCGATCACCGCGTACGGCTGGATCAGCGCGCTGTTGCGATCGTAATTCATCGCGTGATCGCGTTTCAGCGCGGCGATGTGTGCATGCCAGCCGTTAAAACGGCCATCGTCGCGTGGCGCAAATCCGCGCGCCGAGGCGTATTCGCGCAGCCGGTCCAGCGCGCCGGCGAGATCGCCGAGATGGTGCCAGTGCACTCTTTTCACCTTGCCGATTTCGGCCGGATCGATATCGATCTGGGCGATGAATTTTGCGCCGGCGGCGAATTTTTCCGGCACGCCGGCAACGCGATCGTCGAAACGCGCACCGAGCGCGAACACGAAATCGCAATCGTCGACGCTGTAGTTGGCGTACGCGGTGCCGTGCATGCCGAGCATGTGCAGCGCCAGCGGTTCGGTCGTATCGCAGGCGCCGAGGCCCATCAAGGTGGTCGTGACGGGAATCGCAAATTGATGCGCAAAATCGCGCAGCGCGCGTGTCGCATCGGCGGCGATCACACCGCCGCCAGCATAGATCAGCGGACGTTTCGCGAGCTGCAATGCGGCGAGAAATTCGGCGCAGGCGACGGCATCGAGACTCGCATTTTCGATCGCGCGCAAACGTGCGCGATAGCCCGGAATCGGCAGCGTGCCGTGGCCCTGGAAAATCAGGCTGGCGTTTTGTACGTCCTTCGGAATATCGATCACGATCGGGCCGGGCCGCCCGGTGCGCGCGAGCTCGAACGCCGTGCGCACGGTGGCTTCGAGCAGCGCCGCCTGGGTCACGAGAAAAACGTGTTTTGCGCACGCGCCCATGATGTTGCTGATCGGCGCTTCCTGAAACGCATCGGTGCCGATCGCCGGCGTCGGCACCTGGCCGCAGATCACCACGAGCGGGATCGAATCGGCCATCGAATCGCGCACCGGCGTCACCGTATTCGTGGCGCCCGGGCCGGACGTGACCACCGCCACACCGACCTTGCCCGACGCGCGCGCATAACCCGCCGCCATGAAACCCGCGCCCTGTTCGTTGGCCGGAACGATCAACGGCATCGGATCTTTTCCGCGCGCATCGGCATGCTCGTGGTTGTAGCGGAAGATCGCGTCGTACACCGGCAAAATGGCGCCACCGGAATAACCAAACAGCACATCCACGCCTTCGTCGGCGAGCACTTGCACGACGATGTCCGCGCCGCTCATTGCCGTGCCGGCGAGTGGATGGGCGGTCGTCTCGGCGAGACTTTCGAGTTGTGCATTCACGTTATCGTTTCCAGTTTTTCCAGACGAGTGATGCGCGAGGATCAGCTCGCTTTTTGCAACGGCGCGGCAACTTCGGCGGGTTTGGCAGCGGTGTTCAACCACGGCATGCGCGCGCGCAGTGCCTTGCCGACGACTTCGATCGGGTGATCGAGATCGGCCTGTTTGAACTTCTTGTAATTCGGCAGGCCGGCCTGGTACTCGGCGGTCCAGTTTTTCGCGAACGTGCCGTCCTGAATATCGGTAAGCACGGCTTTCATGCGCGCCTTGGTCGCCGCATCGACGATGCGCGGGCCGCTCACGTAATCACCGTATTGCGCGGTCTCGGAAACGAATTCGAGCATGCGCGTGATGCCGCCTTCGTAGAACAGGTCGACGATCAGCTTGAGCTCATGCATCACTTCGTAATACGCGATCTCGGGTTGGTAGCCGGCCTCGACCAACGTTTCGAATCCGGCGATCACGAGTTCGCTCGCGCCACCGCAAAGCACGGCCTGTTCGCCGAACAAATCGGTTTCGGTTTCTTCCTTGAAGTCGGTCGCGATCAACATCGCGCGCGCGCCGCCGATGCCAGCTGCATACGCTTTGGCTTTTTCTTCGGCATGGCCGGTGGCGTCCTGATGCACCGCGAACAGGCACGGGACGCCACGACCGATTTCGTATTCGCGTCGCACCAGTGCGCCCGGACCTTTCGGCGCGACCAGGATCACGTCGATGTCGGTGCGCGCATCGATCTGCTTGAAATGCACGTTGAAGCCGTGCGCAAAAAGCAACGCTGCGCCGGGCTTGATGTTCGGCGCAATCGCGTCGCGATACAGCGCGGGCTGCACCATGTCGGGCGTCAGCACGGCGATGAGATCGGCATCGCGCACGGCGTCGGCCGGCGTGAGCACGCGCAAGCCGTCTTCTTCAGCCTTCTTCGAGGTCGGCCCGTTCGGACGCAAGCCGACCACGACATCAAGGCCGGAATCGCGCAGGTTCAGCGCGTGCGCGCGGCCTTGGCTGCCGTAGCCGAGAACGGCGATGCGCTTGCCCTGCAGGGCGGCGATGGTCGGGATCGAGGTGTTGTTCGTTCTCATGAATTTCTCCGTGGAATGGGTCGATTGAATATCGAGGAAAATGAATATGGACGTATAAACGGCTAGGCTTCGGTCACTGCGCCGCGCGAAGCAGAGCTGACCAGTCGCGCATATTTGGCGAGTGCGCCGCGCGTTTCGACCGGTGGCCGTGCGCGCCAGTCGGCACGCCGCGATTCGAGATCGGCGTTGGTATGGAGTTGACGCGCTTCGGTATCGATCACGACGACGTCGCCTTCGCGCAGCAGCGCGATCGGGCCGCCGCGCGCCGCTTCGGGCGAGATATGGCCGACCATGAAGCCGTGTGTCGCGCCCGAGAATCGACCGTCCGTGATCAGTGCGACATCGTCGCCGAGTCCGCGTCCGACCAGCGCCGCCGTTACCGCCAGCATCTCGCGCATGCCAGGTCCGCCGGCCGGGCCTTCGTTGCGGATCACGACCACGTCGCCCGCCTTGATCTGGCCGCCTTGCACCGCGGCGAACGCATCGGCTTCGCCCTCGAACACGCGCGCCGGGCCACGGATGGTTTGCGTGCCGTGCGCCGAGAGTTTGAGGATGCAACCTTCGGGCGCGATGTTGCCGTACAGGATCGCAAAACCGCCGCGCGGCTTGAGCGGCGCGCTGACCGGATAGACCACTTTCTGATCCGGCGCGGGTGCGGCGGCGTCATCGAGCTCGGCGAACAGCGAGCGTCCGGTCACAGTGATCCCATCCTCAAGCAAACCGGCCGCCCGTAACGTATTCGCGACGAGTGCGGTGCCGCCGGCTTCGGTGAGTTCCACCGCCGAGAAACCACCGCCCGGCTTGAGGTCGGCAATGACCGGCGTGGCGCGCGATGCGGTTTCGAAATCTTCGAGATCGAGGGCGACTCCGGCTTCGTGCGCAATCGCCAGCAAGTGCAGCACGCCGTTGGTCGAGCCGGCCGTCGCCGCGACCAGCCGCGCCGCATTGCGAAACGCCGCGGGTGTGAGAATCTCGCGCGGCAGCGGACCGTTTTTCAAAAGATCCAGTGCGAGTTCGCCGCAACGCCTTGCGGCGCCGAGTTTGTCGACATGCGTGGCCGGAATATCGTTCAGGCCGAGCGGCGACAGGCCGAGCGCGGTCAGCACCATCGCCATCGTGTTCGCGGTGAACTGGCCGCCGCACGCGCCCGCGCCGGGGCACGCATTGCGTTCGACTTCGTTGAGTCCGGCGGCGTCGATTTTGCCCGCGCCAAATGCGCCGACCGCCTCGAACACTTCCTGCAACGTGATCGACTTGCCGTGGTGTTTGCCGTGCATGATCGTGCCGCCGTACAACACGAGCCCGGGCAGGTTCATGCGTGCCAGCGCCATCGCCGCGGCCGGAATGGTCTTGTCGCAGCCGCACAGGATCACCACGGCATCGAGGCTGTGGCCGGTCACGGCGAGTTCGATCGAATCGGTGATGACTTCGCGCGACACCAGCGAGGCGCGCATGCCCGGCGTGCCCATCGCAATGCCGTCGGTGATCGCAATCGTGTTGAACTCGATCGGCGTGCCACCGGCGGCGCGAATGCCGTCGGCGGCGGCGACGGCGAGATCGCGCAGATTCAGATTGCACGGCGACACGTTCGACCACGTATGCACGACCGCGATCAGCGGTTTTGCGATCGCCGCGTCGTCGAGTCCGGTGGCGCGCATCATCGCGCGCGCCGGGGCGCGGTCGGGGCCGGTTTTTATTGCGTCGCTATGCATGTGAAAAACTCTCGGAGGTGAATGAGGAAGTCATGACAAGCGTTCCAGAACCGCGGCGGTCACCTGCTGCGTGCTGTGTATGCCGCCAAGATCGGGCGTGAAGATACCGGCGTCGAGCGTCGCCGAGATCAACCACCAACTACTGACTAACTACATATATATCGTTGATAACCATACTTTGCTAATGCAGGACTAACTTGTTTCCACACTAGAAAGTGAAAATTGAAGTAGTTGAGGTCATTCAT
>JANXUW010000418.1 GCA_025351985.1 Pseudolysobacter sp. | reverse complement strand
CCAGCTATCCGTTTTACCTAGCCAATGTCGCGCAGACACCGAACACCGATCTCGCCGTCACCGACAAATATACGGGCGAAATAGCGACACGCGTAGCGATGGCGGATGCCAAAACAATCGATGCCGGCATCACCGCCGCGGTCGCCGCAACGATTCCGATGCGTGATTTTGCGCCGTATGCGCGCCAGGCCGTGCTCGAACATTGCGTGCAGCGTTTTCGCGAACGCGCGGATGAACTTGCGATGACCTTATGCATCGAGGCCGGCAAGCCGATCAAGGATGCACGCGGCGAAGTCACACGCCTGATCGAAACCTTCAAGATCGCCGCCGAAGAAGCCGTGCGCATCAACGGCGAAACCTTGAATCTGCAGATTTCGAAACGTGTGCAGGGTTATCGCGGTTTCACAAAGCGTGTGCCGATCGGCGCATGCTCGTTTATTTCGCCGTTCAATTTTCCGCTCAACCTGGCCGCGCACAAGGTCGCGCCGGCGATTGCCGCGGGCTGTCCGTTCGTCTTGAAACCGGCGAGCCGCACACCGCTCGGCGCGCTCATCATCGGCGAGGTGCTAGCCGAAACCGATCTGCCGCAAGGTGCGTTTTCGATCCTGCCGGCGCATCGCGAAGGCGCCGATCTGTTCACTACCGATCCGCGCCTGAAACTGTTGTCGTTCACCGGCTCACCCGCGGTCGGCTGGGAACTCAAGGCCCGCGCCGGCAAGAAAAAAGTCGTGCTCGAACTCGGCGGCAACGCCGCGTGTATCGTCGATGCGGATCAGCGTGAATATCTCGACCATGTGATCGAGCGGTTGATCTTCGGCGCCTTCTATCAATCGGGTCAAAGCTGCATCGGCGTGCAGCGCATTCTTGTGCATGCATCGCTGTACGATGAGGTGCGCGAGAGGTTTGTCGCCGCGACCAAGAAACTGAAATCCGGCGATCCGAAAGATCCCGACGTTTTTATCGGCCCGATGATCGACGAGAAAGAAGCGCAGCGTCTCGACGGCTGGATTCAGGAGGCACTGAGCGCCGGCGCAAAATTATTGTGCGGCGGCAAACGGCTCGGCGCGATGCTCGACGCAACCGTGCTCGAACACGTCGATGCGCAACAAAAAGTCAGCTGCCTCGAAGCCTTCGGCCCGGTTGCGTTATTGCAGAAATTCGACGAATTCGACGAAGCGCTGCGCATCGTCAACGCCAGCGAATTCGGTCTGCAGGCCGGCGTGTTCACCAACGACATCCACAAATCCCTGCGCGCCTGGGACGAGCTCGAGGTCGGCGGCGTGATCATCAACGACGTGCCGAGCTGGCGCGTCGACAACATGCCGTACGGCGGCGTCAAGGATTCCGGCCTCGGCCGCGAAGGCGTGCGCTACGCGATCGAGGACATGAGCGAAATCCGGCTGATGGTCGTGCGCGATCGCTGATCTCGTTTGCCTCGATCAATATGCACGGTCCGTCGTAGCGCGCTATAACCGTGCAGGACTCTGGCGCTGACTTAATGGAAATGAAGCGGAATCGCCGATCGCGCTGCACACGGATTGAATTCGCCCGCCGATATCTCGCAGAATGTCGGGTCCGCCAGTTTTGATCCTTGCCTTTGTAGTCTGATGACAAACTCGGGAATACCCCGCCAAGGCGTAGCGTTCGTGCTGCGTCTGCTGTGCTTCGGTGCTTTTTTCGCGCTTGGGCTGCCGATGTTTTCGCCATCGGCAGTGGCGACGGCAATGGACCAACCGCTCGATCTGTTTGCGCTCGCGGCACCGTCGTTCACCAACTTCGATGCGCGGGACGGCGTGCCCGAAACCGTGGCAGTATCGGTGCAGACCGATCGCGAAGGATTTGTCTGGCTCGGCTCGCCACAAGGGCTGGCACGTTACGACGGCCACCGTTGGCAGGCAATCGAAGATCCCGCGCTGAACGGATATGTCGCTCATCTCACGCTCGATCACGACGGCATATTGTGGGCGAGTTTCCGCGATCTCGGCATAGCCCATTACGATGGTTTGCATTGGCAACTGGAAAACCTCGCGAGCGGCTTGCCGACGCAGCACATCTCCCGTGTGACGGAAACCGTCGATGCCAAAGGTGACCACGAATTGTGGGCGCTGACGGTTGACGGCGGGCTGCTGCGCCGCCAAGCGGGGAAATGGATTGCCGCGACCGAAGCGCGACAGCTGCCGGTGAAGTCGGTGATTTGCATCGCCCGCACGCGCACGATCGGCGGTCACGAACGGATCTGGATCGG
>JANXUW010000366.1 GCA_025351985.1 Pseudolysobacter sp. | reverse complement strand
TTGCCGGGCAAGGAGTCGGTGCGTCGTCTCGAGTTCAAGCTCGGCACGCTCGCGGCGAGCGATGATTTCGATAAAAATCGCTACGCCAATTCCACGCGCACGCAATTTTCCAACTGGAGCCTGTTCAATAATACCGCCTGGGATTTTGCCGCCGATACGCGCGGTTACACCAACGGTTTGGTGGTCGGCTGGACGGATGCCGGCTGGGCGTTGCGCTACGGTGTTTACCAGATGCCGAAAGAGGCGAACGGCCAAGCGCTGGAATGGCCGATATCGCGCGCGCGCGGTGAGAATATCGAACTGAGTTGGCAGCCGAATGCGGATGGCCCAAGTCTGCATTTGCTTGCATTCCGCAATATCGCGCGCATGGGGCTTTATCGCGAAGCGCTGGCGATTGCGCAAGCGAGCGGACAAGTGCCCGACATTCGCGCGGACGACAAAGACGGACGTCGCAAGCTCGGCTATGCGCTTAATACCGATCTGCCACTCGCCGACAACGGCGATACCGGCCTATTCGCGCGTTATGGCTGGAGCGATGGCCGCAAGGAATCGTTCGCCTTCACCGAAGTGGATCGCAGCCTGAGTTTTGGTGCACAGCTATCCGGCGCACGCTGGGGCCGGGCGCAGGATCATCTCGGTATCGGTGTCGTGACGAATCAGCTAGCACAGGATCATCGTGATTATCTGGCGGCTGGCGGCAGCGGATTCACGCTCGGCGATGGCCGGCTGAACTATGCCAGCGAGCGAATTATCGAAGCGTATTATCTGTTTCAACCGGTCAAGTTTTTCAGCCTGAGCCCCGACCTGCAGCTGATCCATAATCCCGGCTACAACCGCGATCGCGGGCCGGCGCGTTTTGCCGGCTTGCGTGCGCACCTGGAGTATTGATTCGGGCTGGCTGCTGAATCTCCCGCGCTCTTGCGAGCGCTGCTCAGCGCGATAAGCCGCGCAGCGCGACAAGCGTGGCGGACGCGATCTGGCGAAGTTCGACGGTGCTGTCTTGCGCCACATCGCCCGTTGTATCGATAAGCGTGCGCAGCCGGATGCAGGCGGCCACCAATGCACTCGCGCCGCAAAAACCGGCGGATGCCTGCAGACGATGCAGGCGTTCGCGCAAGGCGTCGCCATCGCGGCTTTGACTCAAGCGTGCAAACTCGTCAGGTATCGCGGCGAGTTCGTCGATCAACAATTTGCGCAGCGCATGCAGAATGGTCGCATCACCGCCGACGCCGGGCAGGGCGGCGGCATCATCGAGCAGTGGGCCGAACTTCGTTATATCCGCGGTTGGAATATTGCCAACGTCCGATCTTGTTGGTTGCGTCGACGTTATCGCAAAATAAGGCCGCAATGCATTTTCCAGCGTCTCTAGGCTGAGCGGTTTTTCCAGCACCTGAGCGAATCCGGCCGCGAGCAAATCAGTACGCAGCGCAGGCGTGACTTCGGCGCTCGTGGCAATAGCAGGTGTGCTGATACCAGCGGCGCGCAGCCGCTTCAAAACTTCGGGGCCACTGAGTTTTGGCATGCGATTGTCCAGCAGCAGCAGAGCATGAATTTGCCGGGTTGCGTGCTCAAGCGCCGCGGCGCCGTCTTCCACACCGTCGGCTTCGATACCGAGTTGCGTCATCGCTTCGAGCAGAAATCGCAGGCTCAGCGGATTGTCATCGGCGATCAGAATTCGTGGCATGGCTGAACCTCGTTGAAAATGTGCGTGTGTGCGGCAACGGCTGGATCGATTGCGCCAGCAAGGTATCGATTCGGCTGATATTATGCGCGACCGTCGCGCACGAATGACTGCGACGGATTATTTCTCAATCGCTGGTGGAACCGTGTCGCAAACGCTCGAACTCGAAATTACCGATTTGATCCACGATGGCCGCGGTGTGGCGCATGTCGATGGCAAGGCCATTTTTGTCAGCGGCGCGTTGCCCGGCGAGCGCGTGCGCGCCCGTTTGAACGCGCGACATCGGCATTTCGATGAGGCGCAGACCGAGGAAGTTCTGCTCGCATCGCCGGATCGCGTGGAACCGCGTTGCGTCCATTTCGGCATCTGCGGCGGTTGTTCGTTGCAGCATTTGTCGCCCGCCGCGCAGATTGCCGCGAAACAAAAAATACTGCTGGAAAATCTCGAACGCATCGGCAAGGTCACCCCGGCAAATACGCTCGCACCGCTCACCGATTTGGCGTGGGGTTATCGTCGCAAAGGGCGGTTGTCGGTGAAGTTCGTCGAGAAAAAAGGCCGTTTGTTGGTCGGTTTTCGCGAGAGCAACGGTCGCTTCGTCGCCGACATAAAACGTTGCGAGGTGCTGCTGCCCGCGGTCGGTGATCGCATCGAAGCGTTGGCGAACTTGATCGGGGGCATGGATGCATTACGCGAACTTCCGCAGATCGAAATCGCTGCGGGCGATGATCTGATCGCGCTGATTTTTCGTCATCTCAAACCATTACCCGAAAAAGACCGAGATGCATTGTTGGCGTTTGCCAAGAGCGAGAATCTCGGCATTTTCCTGCAGCCCGGCGGCAACGACAGCGTGCACGCGTTGTGGCCGCAAGATGCACACTTGAGTTTCCGCATTCCGGCCTCGGACATCGAGATCGAATTCAAGCCGCTGGATTTCATCCAGATCAACGAAGGCATAAATCTCAAGATGATTGCGCAGACGATTGATCTGCTCGATCTGCAGCCGAAGGATCGTGTGCTCGATCTGTTCTGCGGCCTTGGCAATTTTACCTTGCCGCTGGCGCGTCGCGCTGGGCAGGTCACCGGTGTGGAAGGCGAAGCGAGCCTGGTCGCGCGCGCGAACGCGAATGCGCGGCACAATAATCTGGATAACGTGGATTTCTTCAGCGCCAATCTGTTCGAGGATCAGCGCGCGACAGCGTGGGCGAAGCAGAAATATGACAAGCTGCTGCTCGATCCGCCGCGCTCCGGCGCCGCCGAGATTCTGGAGTATCTACCGGGCCGCAGCGTGCAGCGCGTGGTATATGTTTCATGTCATCCCGGTTCGCTGGCGCGCGACGCTGGCATCCTGGTGCAACGTCACGGCTTCAAACTCAGCGCCGCCGGCGTGATGGA
>JANXUW010000343.1 GCA_025351985.1 Pseudolysobacter sp. | reverse complement strand
TATCGAGCTTCGGCGAATCCACCGAGGATTTCGTGCAGCGGCGAGTCGCCGCGTATCGCGCGTATTACGAACACATGCCGCTGCGCGCACGCAGTCGTCCGCAGGGCCGGCAGATGCTGATGTATTCGCAGGTGAGTTTTGGCGATCTGGCGAATTTCCAGATGATCGACGATCGCCAGTATCGCGCCGCGCACGCATGCGCCACGCCGGGGCACAACGAAGGTTTGATGGTCAGCGATTGCGCGCAACGTTACGTCGCCAATCAGACCATGCTCGGCACGACGCAGGAGCGCTGGTTGTTCGACAATTTATCGAACAGTCGCACGCGCTGGAATGTGATCGGCCAGCAGACCTTGATGGCGCCGTTCGAGTCGCGCCAGGACAACGGCGAATACGCGGTGTGGACCGAAGGCTGGGACGGTTATGCCAGCGCGCGTTCGCGCCTGCTCAATCACATCGCCGATCACGAAGTGCGCAATGCGATCGTGCTCGGTGGCGATGTGCACGCGTTTTACGTCGCCGATCTCAAGACCGATTTCTACGACCAACTCGCGCCGACCATCGCCACCGAATTTGTCGGCACTTCGATCACGTCGCACGATGTCGATTACGCCAGCGTCGCGCGCGACCTGCCGCACAATCCGCACATCCGTTATTTCGACAGTCGCTGGCGCGGTTATCTGCGTTGCGAAGTCACGCCCGAACTTTGGCGCAGCGATCTGCAGATCGTCGATGATGTTAGCGATGTGAAGTCGAGCGGGCGCACACTCGTATCGCTCGTGGTCGAAGACGGCCGGCCCGGTGCGCAACCGGCGTAAAAACGGCGGTGAGTGATGTTATCCGTCGGCACGCAAGCGGGCGATCCGCCGAATGCGCGCGAACGCAACAAACCGGCGCCACCGCCGGGAAAAAACGCTGCGCCCGCATTTCGCAGTGTCACAAAGTCCGGGTATGCTCGCGCGCCTTGCGGGCGATCGGTCCGTGGTTCGAGGAAATATCGTGATCAAGAATTTCTCGCGCGTGTTGCCGCGCGTACTGCGTGTAGTGCTGGGTTCGGCTTTTGTATTGTCGCCGTTGTGCGCATTTGCCGATGGCGATATTTCGCGTTATCTGGATACGCGCGTGATACCTGTGCCGGTGGGTACGAGTCTCAGCGTGGCGGCAACCAAACCGCTCGATCAGGCGCGTAACGTGCCACGCGCGCAGCCGCTATTCGTCAAGTTCAGCGTGCCGGTGAATGTGGTCGGCCAATGGTTCACGCTGAACTGCGGCAGCAGCGGTGCGCATACCGTGCAAGTCAGCGGCGGGCCGGTGGGATTTACACTTACTCCGGATCAGGTGCCGGTGGCGCTTGAGGCATGTGTGTTCACCATCGTCGCGAGCCAGGTGCAGAGCCAGGCCGATACGTCGATAACCTTGTCGCGCGATGTCGTGGGGCATTTCACGGACTCGGCCGACCTCGTCGATTATTACGCCGGCGTGGATTCCAGCAGCGGCCCGGCGCTCAAGGCGTGGCTGCACAATCGCATCAAGGATCACACGTCGTGTCCGTATACCAGCGCGCAATACAATCCCTGCACGGGCGGCGCGAATACCTGGGTGGTGCTGAACCAGGCCGATCAGGATCCGAACAATACCGCCAACATTCTCGATATCTACAAGAATGCCTCGTACACCAAGATTGCCGGCGGCACCGGCGCTTACAATCGCGAGCACACGTGGCCGAACTCGCTGGGTTTCGGCGAAGACAGCGTCAGCGTCGGTGGCGTCACCAAACCGAATCCGCCGTACACCGATACGCACATGCTGTATCTGTCGGATACGACCTACAACTCGAATCGCGGCAACCGACCGCTGGCCGCGCTGAGCAGCGTTTGCCCGACCACCACAAGTACGGGTTGCACGGGTTATGCGACCGTGGCGGGCGCGGGTTTTGGCGGTGGCAGCGGGCGCGGCGATTTCGATATCCGCACCGGCTCCGACGGTAACACTGGACGTTTCGAAATATGGGATCACCGCAAGGGCGATATCGCACGCGCCGTGATGTACATGGCGGTGCGCTACAAGGGCGGTGTCGATGCCGAGGGCATCACCGAACCGAACCTCGAACTCACCGATACCGCAAGCCAGATCGTCATCATCAATTCGCGCACCAGCGGCCAGACCGCGTACATGGGCTTGCAGAGTGATCTGCTCGCATGGAACGATCTGGATCCGCCCGATGCGCGCGAACAGATGCGCGATGAAGTCGTGTATTCGTATCAGCACAATCGCAATCCGTTCGTCGATCATCCCGAGTGGGCACATTGCATATTCGAAAATGTGAATTGCCCGCTCGACACGATTTTCGCCGATACGTTCGATCAATAGTTGTCGATTCAAACCACGGCGTTGCCAAAACGCAGCGCCGTGAATCATCCAGCAAACGTTCTGTAATACGCGCGGAATATTGCGTAGCGATACTGTCGATCCTTCCACTGCGGCGATGCCGAAACGGCATTGCGGTGTGCTGGAGTTTTGTCTGTCGCAGAGTCGTATCCCGTCGCATGAGCAGCGTCGTTTCCCTGTTTCCCATTCCGCCGGTGATCGCGATTGCCGTGGCCGCGCCAACGCACGCGACGGATGATATTCGCCATCTCATCAAGCCGACCGCGGCGCTGCCGCCGGAGCTTTCGGTGAACGCGGTCGGCGAGGCGCTGTCGCGCCCGGAATACAGCGGCTTGCTGTCGCTGCCGATTGTCGATGGCGATGGTTTGCCGGTCGGCAGCATCAGTCGCTTCGAACTGATGGTGCGTGTATTCATGCGCCCGTACGGTCGCGAGCTGCACGGCCGGCGCCCGATCGCGACGCTGATGAATACGCAGCCGCTGATCATCGCCGCCGCTAGCACGGTCGATGCGGCCAGCCGTTTCATCGCCGAAAATATCCGCCAGCCGATCAGCGACGATTTCATCGTGGTCGATGACCACGGCAAGTATCTCGGTATGGGCGTGGTGCTCGACGTACTCGGCGCGATGGCGGGCCGATTGACGCAACAGGCCAGCGATCTCGAACTCGCCAATCGCAACCTGCGTTCGTCGCAAAGCCAGCTCATCCAGTCGGAGAAAATGGCCTCACTCGGACAGATGGTCGCGGGGCTCGCGCACGAGATCAACACGCCGCTCGGCTACGTCAAGAACAACGTCGAGATGACGCGTGGCATTGTTGCCGACACACAACTATTGCTGGCTTCGTATCAGCAGGTGGTGGATGCGATGCTCGCGCCGGAACCGCCGCCTGCACCGATCTTCGAGGCGCTCGTGCAACAGCTCGAACAGCAGCGTGCGTCATGCGATGCCGACACCTTGCAGGATCTGCGTTCGCTGCTCGACGATACCGTGTTCGGCGTCGCCCAGATCGGCGATCTGGTCGGCAACCTCAAGGACTTCAGCCGACTCGACAAGGCGCGTATCGAGCAGGTCGATCTGCACAAACTCATCGAGAGCGCGCTGAAGATCGGCGGCAATCTGCTGCGCAAGAAAAACGTCGAGATCGAGCGCCGGTTCGGCGAGATTCCCGAGGTTGAATGTTCGCCTGCGCAGATCAACCAGGTGTTGCTGAATCTCATCACCAACGCGGCGCAGGCGATCGAGCACGACCACGGCAAGATCGTGTTGCGCACGCAGCAGGTCGGCAAGCATGTGTTCCTGCTGGTCGAAGACAACGGACGCGGTATTCCAACAGAAGTCTTGCCGCGCATCTTCGATCCGTTTTTCACGACCAAGCCGATCGGCCAGGGCACGGGCCTGGGCCTGTCGATCTGCTACCAGATCATGCAGGATCATCGCGGTCACATCCGCGCCACATCCGTGCCGGGGCAGGGCACGCGTTTCCTCGTCGCGCTGCCGCAACGCGCTGTAGTGGAACAAGCACAGGCCAGCGAATCATGAGCGCCAATCCGCTCGCCACGGTGTTGTTCGTCGACGACGAAGAGCGCATCCTGCGCTCGCTCAAGATGCTGTTTCGCGGTCGCTACAATGTGCTGACGACAAGTTCGGGCAGCGAGGCCGTGGCGATCGTGCAACGCCAGCCGGTGCATGTGATCGTCAGCGATCAGCGCATGCCCGAGATGCTCGGCGTGGAAGTATTGCGCCGCGTGCGCGATGCATCCCCACAGACGATGCGTTTGCTGCTGACCGGTTATTCCGACTTGCAGGCGATCGTCGCGTCAGTCAACGAAGGCGAGATTTTCCGTTTCATCGAAAAGCCGTGGGATCCCGGTTATCTGCACGATGTGGTCGAGCAGGCGGCGCAGATCGCGCTGCAGGAATTTGCGTTGCCGCGCGTGCCGCCGGCAACGCTGATTGCCTCCAGTCCAGTTTCGCTATTGCCGCGCGCCGGCGCAAAACTGCTCGTGCTCGATGAAGATTCCGCGACATGGCGCCTGGTACGCGAGCTCGTGCCGGAAACACTCGAAGTGCTGCATGCGGGCAACGTCGAACACGCGCTGCAGATTCTCGGCGAGCATGAGATCACCCTCGTCATCGCCGAGTTGCGTCATCAGAAAGACGATATTCCCGGCACGCTGAAAATCCTCAAGAGTTTCAACCCGCACGTGCTCACGATTGTGGTCACGCAATTGCGCGACAGCCGCAGCCTGATCGAGCTGATCAACCAGGGCCAGGTCTACCGCTTCCTGCCCAAGCCGATCAGTCGCGAGCTGTTGCGCCGGAGCATCACCGCGGCACTCGAA